>JAHDGO010000418.1 GCA_020627605.1 Yoonia sp. | reverse complement strand
GGGCCAGCGTATGCAGGTGATCGAACGGGGTGAGGCGAACTTGTCGCCAGAGGCTGATCGCACCACCCGCGTCACCATCGGCCATGCCGAGGGGATGCCGCTGGCCTTCGCCAATATCTACACCGATCTGGCCGAAGCCATACGCGCCCGCAAGGAAGGCCGCACAATGGATCCGGCAGCAAATCTTTATCCAAGGGCGGAGGATGGTTTGCGGTCCATGGCTGCGGTTTTTGCTGTGGCAGAGTCGGGCAAGGCCGACGGCAAATGGCTGGATGCAAGGCCACCGATGTTCAGGTAAAAAGGCGCGAAAACCCCTGAAAGGACCACGTCCATGATCGCCTATGTCACCGTTGGTGTTGACGACATTGCAGTGGCACGACGGTTCTACAACGCGTTTCTGCCTGCTCTCGGTTACGGGTTGGAAGAAGGGCCAGAGGGGCTAAGCTACAGCTTGCCTGTCCCTGATGGCGCGCGGCCTGTTTCGCCTGACTTCTACGTCAAACCACCATTTGACGGTGGGTCAGCGACAGCAGGCAACGGCAACATGGTCGCGTTTGAGGCGGTCACCCAAAAACAGGTACGCAACCTGCATGCCGCAGCACTTGCCGCTGGCGGATCGGACGAAGGCGCGCCGGGGTTTCGCGCATCCTATGGGCCACGGTTTTACGTGGGTTACCTGCGCGACCCGCAAGGCAACAAAATTGCGCTTTTCTCAAGCAACACCGACGAGCCAGGACGGGATGATTGAGCAGGGCAGCCTGCGTGGCGCAGGCCCTCAGGGCAGCGGCCGCAAGGTGCCACGCTCGACAATTGTGCAGGCAAACAGCCGCGCCTCGGGGTAGCGCGTGCCGTCCTGCAGCGATGCCTCGATCAGTTCAATCGAAGAGGCGATGATCTGCCTGATCGGGTTGCGAATGGTGGTCAGGTTGATGTTCGCCCAGCCTGCCATTTCCATATCGTTCAGACCGATAATCCCGATGTCGCCCGGCACATCCAGACCGGCATCCTGAATGGCCGACAAGGCACCAATGGACAGGACGTCATCGCCACAGAAATAGGCCTCTGCCGGGGTGTCGCGGAGCAGCTCTTGCATGGCTGCGCGGCCCGCATCAAAGGAATAATTGCTGGCAAAGCTGACGGTCCAGCGCACCGTTGCATCGCTTGATGCGATCTCGGCAAAACCGGTCAGACGGTCCTGGGTGGAGGTGGCCAGTTCCGGCCCTCCGAGAAAGGCGATATGTTTGTAGCCACGTGCAATGAGCGTGCGTGCGGCCATGCGCCCGGCCTCGATATTGTCGATGCCCAGCACGTTCACCTTGGGGCTGGGCGACTGGCGGCCAAAGGAATGGACCACAGGCACGCCCGCCTCTTTGAATCCTTCGGCAAAGGTGGCCGGCAGGGTGGAAGAGGCGACAATCACCCCATCCACGGAATAGGCCCGCAACATGCGGATGGAATTGGCGGGATCAATTTCGTCGGTCAGATTCACCAGCAGGGGGCGCAGGCCGCGCGCCTGCAAGCCCTTGGTGAACAGGTCAAAGACCTCAAGAAAGATGGGGTTGTGAAAGTTGTTGGAGACCAGCCCGATCAGCTTGGTGCGCCCCGTGGTCAGCGAAGAGGCCAGCGCGTTGGGGCTATAGCCCAGCGCGGCCGCGGCCTTTTCCACTTTGGCACGGGTCTTTTCCGAGACCGAGGCCCCTTCGGTATAGGTGCGCGACACGGCAGAGCGGGACACACCCGCACGTTCCGCCACATCTTTCAGCGTCACCGCCACGCCGCACCTCCCCTAGGGTTTCGTCTTTGCCGGTACTCTGGCGACTGTCGGACCAGCGGCGCAGAGCATCCAGTTTGCGATGCCGCCAAGACCGCAGAAGATCAAGACAAACCCTGCCGATCCGAAGGAAAAGCCAGCAATTGCACAAAGAACAGGCAGTGCGGCGGTCATCGCATCAGCGCGCCATAGCTCAGGCCGCACCTTCATATTCCGCCCCGGTCTTGGCCCCGGTGATATAGGCCACCACATCCTGACCGTCGGTTTCATCCTTCATCAGGTTGGCCACGATGCGACCGCGCCGGAACACGATGATCCGGTCCACCAGGTCAAACACCTGCCGCATGTTGTGCGACACAAGGATCAGGCTTTCGCCCTGT
>JAHDGO010000417.1 GCA_020627605.1 Yoonia sp. | reverse complement strand
ACCACCGACACGAGGATTTTCAATCCACTGCTCTACCCCTGAGCTACCCGGGCATCGGAACGATCAAGCGGTGCTCGTCTCGTTGGGTAGCGGGGTTTTAGACGGGGGTGGTGGGGCTGTCCAGAGGGAATTGGGCGAAAAACCGGTGCCTAGTGCGGATTGTTGGTTTCCGCGTCACGCAACTGATTTTCAAGGTCTTCGCCGTCCTCTGGCGTGGTGGCGGGGATGGCGTAGCCGCCGGTGAACCACTTGGCCAGATCAATGTCGGCGCAGCGTTTGGAGCAGAACGGCCGGAACGCAGTCTCGGTGGGTTTGTCGCAGATCGGGCAGGCCATCAGATATACCCCAGAATTGCGGCCGGAAAGGGCGCGCGTTCGCGTTTGCGCTGCAACTCGAACAACCCCATCGGGGTCCAGCCGACCAGCGACGTCTCGATCGGGTCGGCCTTGAAGGCTGCGCGCAGCGACTGTTCGACCTGTTTGCGATGCGCCTTGGACATGGACACGAAATCGACGCTGATCTGCCCCGCCAGCCCGCGCAGCCGCAACGCGCGGGGCAAGGCGCGGGCGGCGGCCAGATTGGCCTTGAGCGCCGCAGCGGGCGAGGTGTCATTGCCGGTGTTCACATCCACTGCCACCAGCGCGCGTGTCGGTTCCACATACATGTTCCCATCGCTGAGCCGCACCAGCGGTGTCCCGATATCCCCCAACTGATCAAGCACGCCCAGATCGGCCAGTCCGCCGGGTCGGGTGATTACCTCTGCCCGGTCCGTCCACTCTCGCCAGGCCAATGCATGGGGGCCATCGCCATCGGTCAGCGCCTCCGGCTTTGTGCCCTCGGCATCGGCAAGCACGGCGTCCGCCAATGCGGTCATGGCCATGATGTCGTCGGCGATCTCGCCTGCATCAGACCCTGCGCATGACGATCGCAGGATCAGCCCATGCGTGCTGTCAAACACCTCATGCGCGATGCCAAGCAGGGCGTCACGCTGGTCATCATCGCTGATCTGGCGCGAGACATTCACGCCGGGTTTGCCAGGTGTGACGATGGCATAGCGGCTTTTGAAAAGCACCCGGTCGGTCACTGGCACGGCCTTGCCATCCTCGGCATAGCCTGTGACCTGCACCAGCAAGGGTTGACCGGGCCGCAGCCCCTTGCCCTGCCGCAAAAAGGCGGTGTCGCCATCAGGCAGGCGCAGCATCATCCCCCCCTGCCCCTTGATTGGCCTGTCGCAGATCCCCCGAAAGATCGCACCGGGCCGGGGGGCGTCACTGTCGTCGATCAGCAGATCGTCAAGCTTGCCATCCACCAGAAGGGCCGCAGTTTCTGCCTCTCCGATATGATCAAGAACGATCGTGCGCCCTTTCATGCCCTGCCCCCATAAAGTGTCAGCCCGGCTGCAGTCAGCAACCCGGCAGTTTCGGTCAGCGGCAGCCCCACGATCCCGGTGTAGGACCCGTTGATCCACGGGATGAATGCCCCCGCCGGGCCCTGAATGGCATAGCCGCCCGCCTTGCCCTGCCAGTCGTCACTGGCGATATACGAGGCGATTTCGGCGTCAGAAAGGCGTTTCATCGCTACTGTGCTTTGCACGTCCTTTGTCCAGACCTTGTCGCCACGTTTCACGGCAAGTGCTGTGATCACCTTGTGACGCCGGCCCGACATGAGGTTGAGGAACGCCGCCGCCTCTGCCGCGTCGGCGGGTTTGCCCATGATGCGGCGGCCCACTGCGACCGTGGTATCGGCGCAAAGCACAACCTCGTCATCCGCAGCGCTGACAGCAGCGACCTTTTTGGCGGCGATCCGTTTGACGTAGTCGCGGGGCAACTCGCCCTTGCGCACATCTTCATCGATGTCCGGCGGGCGCACGTCGCTGGGCGTCACACCCAGTTGCGCCAGCAGTTCCAGCCGCCGGGGCGAGCCTGATCCGAGGACAAGTTTCAATGCGGGGTCATGGGGCAAGGTGGTCATGCCCGCAGCCAATCCGCTACCGGGCGCAGCCGCAATTGCCCATGGCAATCGCTTTCCTGCGCGGGCCGCAACATGCGTTTCGACCTACTTAAAGCGGTAATTAATCCGACCTTTGGTCAGATCATAAGGTGTCATTTCCACCTGCACCTTGTCGCCTGCCAGAACACGGATGCGGTTCTTGC
>JAHDGO010000416.1 GCA_020627605.1 Yoonia sp. | reverse complement strand
GCTCCCCACAGGGCCAGGGCGATGCCGAGGACTGTCAGCAGCAGCGTGTTGCCGTGGCACGCGGTCTGGCGAACCGGCCCGAACTGGTGCTGGCGGACGAGCCGACGGGCAATCTGGACGAACACACCTCGGACAGGGTGCTCGACCAGTTCCTGTCGCTGGTCCGGGGCGAGGGCAGCGCAGCCCTGATCGCGACGCATAACGAACGGCTGGCAGCCAAGATGGACCGCGTGGTGCGACTGCACGAGGGCTTGCTCGAATAAACGGGGCGGCGTGCGGAAACCCCGGCGGCTAACCTGCGTTGCACGACCAAAGGAGATTTCAAGAATGAGCGACCATCCCAGTACGTATGAGGGCTTCCCGACCGGCACAAACGCGATCAACTGGGAAGATCGCGCCGCCCTGCATCGCCGGCTGGAGGTGCACCTGACCGGTGACGCAACTGCGCTGCTCGTCGAACCAGTCATCTTTGGCCGTGTTGCCATGGGCGAGGTCGTCAACACGCTGAGCCTGCGTGATCAGTGGCGGATCTACCGTGATGACGCTTTGGTCTTTGCCGATGCCATTCGGCTGGACGGTGATGCGCAGGCGCTGATGCAACGCCGCGCGATTGGTGGTGGGGCTGGGGCCATGGCAACCGTCCTGCTGGCCGGGCCGGATGCCGCCGCCCGTGCTGGCCGCGTGGATCTGCCCGATACCAGCGGCGCAAACCTGATCGCTGATGATCTGCTGCTGCTGCGCCTTCTGGCGCGCGACGGCTTTGCCCTGCGCCAACAGCTAATTCCCGTGATCGAGGCGCTCAGCGGCGCGTCGGTCCCTCGTGTCTGGAGACTTTGACAAAATGCAACTGACCCCCCGCGAAAAGGACAAGCTCTTGGTGGCCATGGCCGCCGAGGTTGCGCGCAAAAGGCTGGCCCGTGGTGTGAAGCTGAACCACCCAGAGGCGATTGCCCTGATCACCGACGCCGTTGTCGAAGGCGCACGAGATGGCCGGTCTGTCGCCGACATGATGCAGGCCGGCGCGCAGGTGCTGACCCGCGATCAGGTGATGGATGGCATCGCCGAAATGATCCACGAGGTGCAGGTTGAGGCGACATTTCCCGACGGCACCAAACTGGTCACCGTCCACGACCCGATCCGCTGATAAAGGAGCAATGCGATGAAGCCCGGAGAGATCATTGTCGCCGACGGAACGCTGCCCCTGAATGCAGGGGCGCAAGAAATCACGCTGGAGGTTGCCAATACAGGTGACCGCCCTGTGCAGGTCGGGTCGCATTTTCATTTTGCGGAAACCAATAGCGGGCTGTCGTTTGACCGAGATGCCGCGCATGGCATGCGACTCAACATTGCTGCGGGCACTGCCGTGCGGTTTGAGCCGGGACAGCGGCGAGAGGTCGCACTGATCCCGATTTCTGGCGCGCGCCGGATTTTTGGCTTTAACGCCAAGGTGATGGGTGATCTGTGAGCGTTCTTGCCGAGGCATATGCTGCGTTGCAGAATAATGCTGCAGCCGCACAGTCATTGGGGTATGGTGGAGGTGACGCAAAACCCACTCCAAACCCAAAGGTATCCCGATGACACCTGTATTGACACTGACCTTGTCCGCCCAGGCCATGCACACCGCCAGCGCCGTGATCGGCCAGCAAATGCGTCTGGCTGACGCGATGATCGACCAGTCGCTGACAGCACAGCGCGCGTTTCTGGCACCCTATGCCGCTCCGCAACCGGCCAAGCCCAAATCACCTGTTGCAAAGGCAAAACCGGCAGCGGTGAAGGCAAAGACCCCTGCCAAGAAAACCAAACCTGCGCCAAAACCCAAAGCTGTTGCCGCCGCGCCAAAGCCTGCTGCAAAGCCGGACGTCGTGCCAGCCGCCAAGGCTGAGACGGTCAAGGCCGCTCCGGCACCGGCGACAGCCAAGGCCGCACCGGCCAAGACAAAGCCAGCGCCGACAGCGAAACCTGCGCCAAAGGCCAAAGCTGCCCCGAAGGCCAAATTCGTGCGGTCTGCGCCAAAGAGCGCGACGCCGGCAACTCAGCCAAAAGCGAAAGCCGAACCAACGGTCAAGCCCGCCGCCCCGAAAGACGCAGCAAAACCTGCCGCAGCATCCGCAAAGGCCGCGGCACCGAAAGCTGCCAAAGCACCAGCGACCGTTGCAAAAGT
>JAHDGO010000010.1:14448-19152 GCA_020627605.1 Yoonia sp. | reverse complement strand
CGGTCATGAACCTGATCGAGAAGAATATCCGCGCCCGCGATATCGTGACCCGCAAGTCGCTTGAAAACGCGGCCCGCATCGTGGCCTGCACCGGCGGATCGACGAACGCCGGTCTGCACCTGCCCGCCATCGCCCATGAGGCCGGGATCGACTTTGACCTGATGGATGTCTGCGAGATTTTCCGCGACACGCCCTATTTCGTCGACCTGAAGCCCGGCGGTCAGTACGTCGCCAAAGACCTTTACGAGGCGGGCGGTGTTCCAGTCGTGATGAAAGAACTGCGCAAGGCGGGCCTGATCCACGAGGATTGCATGACAGCCTCTGGCCGGACCATGGGCGAAGAGCTGGACATGATCAAAGGCGAGGCTGATGGCACCGTCATCTATCCGGTTGAGACCCCGCTGACCACCACCGGCGGCGTTGTCGGCCTGCAAGGCAACCTCGCCCCGGAGGGCGCCATCGTGAAGGTCGCCGGGATGAGCAAGGAAGAACAGGTCTTCAACGGTCCCGCCCGCGTCTTTGAAGACGAAGAAGAGGCCTTCGCCGCCGTCAAGGCGCGCCAGTATGAGGAAGGCGAGGTCATCGTCATCCGCAACGAAGGTCCCGCAGGCGGCCCCGGTATGCGCGAAATGCTGGCAACCACGGCGGCACTCTCCGGTCAGGGGATGGGCAAGAAGGTGGCACTGATCACCGACGGGCGCTTCTCTGGTGCGACACGCGGTTTCTGCGTCGGCCATGTGGGACCGGAGTCGGCCCACGGCGGCCCGATTGGTCTGCTGCAAAACGGCGACGTGATCACCATCGACGCGATCAAGGGGGAGCTTTCGGTCGCCCTGTCCGATGATGAGCTTTCCCAGCGCAAGGCGGACTGGAAAGGGCCAAAGGAAACGATCTATGCCTCCGGTGCGCTGTGGAAATACGCGCAGCTTGTGGGCGGCGCACGTCTGGGGGCCGTCACGCATCCCGGCGCGAAGGATGAAAAACACATCTATATGGATCTGTGACCTGATGCGTCTGACCGTCCTGACCAGCCTCGCGGCGCTGACACTTTCGGCCTGCACGGTTGAGGCGCCGACACAGTCCGTCGCCTTGCTCGAAGGTGGCATAGTGGCCACCACGCCTGACGGCTATTGCGTCGACGGCCAGTCCAGCCGCCCCGCCGAAGGTTTTGCCCTGCTGGCCCCCTGCGTGTCACTGGGGGAACCTGAACTGGCCCCCGATGTCATCGGGGTGGCCACCGTACAGGTCGGACCAGAGGCCAGCGGCAGCGTGGCAGGGGCTGAAGGGGCCTTGCGCGACTACCTGATCACAGAAGACGGGGCTGGCCTGCTCAGCCAGTCCGGCAATGCGGCTGATGTCGAGATCCTGTCCAGTCAGGCCTTTGACGGACAGGTCATGGTCTACTTCAAGGATGCCAGTGATCCACCGGTTGTCGGCCTGCAGAACGAGGAATGGCGCGCCTTTACCGATATCAACGGGCGGCTTGTCACCATCGCTGTGCGCGGGCTGGCGGCGGCACCCCTGCAGGATGGCCCCGGTGCGGGCCTGCTGAAACTGATCCTTGCCGGTGTCACCGCCGCTGCGACAGAGGTTGTCACCGTCGACGCGCCAGAGGCGTGACCGGCCTGCAGCGCGTTTGACAAACAATCAGCCAACATAGGACAGTGCGATCCATGGCAATTTCACCGCATGGCTTCCTCGGTCAACTGATCCACCGGCGCGCCGTTGCGCGCTGGCTGCGCGCGGCGCAAGGGGCCAGCGTCGCGGAACTGACCAGCCTTGGGCAACAACAGCAGATGGCACGCCAGTTGCAACGGCCTCTGCAAGCTCTGACAGAAGTGGCCGAAACCCGGCTCGCCCTGCCCCGCAGCGGCTCTACCACCTTTTCGCGCCCCGGCGGCACCGACTGGTCATGGCGGCCCAAGCCATGGCGCATCAGGGTGCCGGAAAAAGGGCTGTCGCCCGCCCTGCCCAAGGGCAAGCTGAGCAATGAGATGCAGGTCTTTCACGACTGCCCGCTATCAGAGATAACCCTGCGCCAGATCCGCAATACCCGCGATATTGATCTGTCGCCTTTTGCCGTCGCGTTGGATGTGCTGGGGTTTCAGGGCAGCTACCTGTCGCTGGTGATCGAAGTGCCGCCATCGTCTTGCGACGGTCTGCGCAAGCGGCATCTGGTTCGACTTGCCGCCACAATCAGCCGCGAACGCCCCGTGACAATCCATGCGCGGCTGAACATCAAACACGGGCCCAACACCGAACAAATCCTGCTCAAACTCCCTGATGAGGAAGAGGCCGTGGTCGAGTTTGACCTCGCCTATGGGCAACTCAACGAAAAACGGGCAGAGCGGATGTGGGTTGATCTGATGATCGGCGACCCGGCCATGAACCGCGTTGTCTTTCGCGATCTCAACCTGTCGCGCTATCCGCGCGCAGAGATATAGCGAGGCTGCGATGACCAAACCGACACTTGTTGACAGCCGGATCTCCGCCGGCATCTGGCAAGGGGCCATCGCCGGTCTTGGGGCCGCCACGCCGCAGATTAACATCACCCATCTCGGACAGGCACTGGCCGAAGTGGCGGTGGACCACGACAGCACCCGCGATCTTTGGCGGGTCTCTGTCCCGATCCCGTCCGAACTGATCAACGATGGCGTACAGGTCTTTGCGGTCAGTACAGCGGACGGTACCCGGCTTGGCAGTTTTTCCCTGCTGGCAGGCAACGCACTGGATGATGATCTGCGCGCGGAAATCGGCTTGTTGCGGGCAGAGCTTGATTTGCTCAAACAAAGCTTTCGCAAACATTGCGCGGATCAGCAGGGTTAACGCTACGTCACCCGCGCTTGCCCGGATCAGTTTTACCGGCCTCTTCAACACATTGTCAGAATGACAACCGATCCTGCGTGGCCTGCGTAACAAATGCGTTAACAGGGACACGAAAGGAAACCCAATATGAACCGCCGTTTTGCGATCAAGTCTGCCATTCTTGCCGCCGGTGTGGCCGCTGCTGCCGCCTGCGCCCCGATGATGGAAAAAGAGCCCGATATCGTCGATATCGCCGCATCCAACGATAACTTCAGCACGCTGGTTGCTGCCGTGACAGCCGCTGGACTGGTCGACACTCTGAAGGGCGATGGCCCCTTCACCGTCTTCGCCCCAACCAACGAGGCGTTCGCCGCACTGCCGGCCGGCACTGTTGAAAGCCTGCTTTTGCCAGAAAACAAGGATCAGCTGACAGCGATCCTGACCTACCACGTCGTGCCCGGTGCGGTGACATCTGACCAGCTTGCCGGTCAGCGCCTGAGCGTCGCGACCGTGAACGGCGCCAATGTGCATATTGACGGCACCAACGGCGTGACCGTGGAAGAGGCCAATGTGACCACAGCGGACATCATCGCATCCAACGGCGTGATCCACGTGATCGACAGCGTGCTGCTGCCGTAACGGACCAGCACGGCGTAAAGGGCCTCGTTGCGTTGCAGCGGGGCCTTTTCGTTTTTCGAAAGCGAAAATCGAGGGGTCAGGGAAACGCGCAAGTCCTAACGGCTACCCGTTCAGTGCCTGAGCTGATCTGCGCCCACTCAGCAACTCAGCGTCTTTTTGAATTTTCAGGCACCCCTGATCAACCACGAGATGGCTTAGCGCAACAGTGCAAGAACGAAGAGCGCAAGCAAAAGCATTATTCCAAGTGTGTTGAACAGTGAGAACAGTCGCATGAAATTCGCCGGTGGCCTTTTTCGCAAAAGCAATGTGTAGATAGACCAGACAAGACTTGGGCTGTTGACTCCGATGATAGGGAGCACTTTTGCCACCGCCATACCTGCTGAAATGTATGCCAAGATCACAGAAAACGGCTGCCCCGACATCGCTTCGAACATTTGGGACGCCTGAACCTGAAAAGAAAAAGACAGCAACCCTGAAAACAGGCCAGAGAGCACAGCCAAGGCAATATTGAAGGCGGTCGTAAGCCCAACAAGGATTGCCGATAGGGCCAGAAACATCGCTGATGTCCCAACAACGACGAGTAGGCTGTTAACCGGACGCAAATTCTCAAATTTGACATGCCCACCAACAAGAAACAGTCGAACACTCACTGAGGGTATACCCGGAAGACGACCCTCTATCAGGCGTGGTCCAAAGCCAAAGGTCAAATTTGCAATTCGCTCTGACAGCGCAGACCCAATTCCGGCCATCGCCAGTTGACTCATGATTGACACCAACAGCCACGCAAGCAAGCATTTAACGACCACAATTACAGTTTCTGGATTGGCCCAAAGCGCGCTGAATGCCGATGTCAGCAACAGGATAAAGCCAACGACAACCAGAAGGCCAACAACGATCCGGGCAGCGCGGGTGTGGTTTGCTTTGGCCAAGAGCATCAAAGCCAAAAGAGGCAGCGCTGCCACCGCGAAGACGGTCGCCAAGATGCTGATCGGCCCTAGGATGTTCACTTCGTCAGCCACTTTCCCGACTGCCTCTGGACTTCATCCTTACAAATCGAAGACAAAGCGCACGGGTTCAAGGCAAAAGTTGATGACGCATGCAATATCCATCTCTTAGCCGTCGCCGCCCAATTCTTCCCAGATCTCCTTGATCCAGCCCTTGATGACCTGCGCCTCTTCCCAGCGGTTCGACATCTCGCGTCCGTCAGGGCCTGTCATCGCGTATTCCGGCGGCCCCAGTTCACACACGAAAATGCAGTCG
>JAHDGO010000010.1:0-14438 GCA_020627605.1 Yoonia sp. | reverse complement strand
TTGCGCGCGCGCCAGTCTGCCAGCCCTTCGCGCCACCAATCCTTGAACAACGCAACCCATTTCTGATGTTGCGGGAAATCCAGCTGCAACTGGATTTGCTGGCGCGACGCGACGCGGCCCTGAAAACTGTCTGATCTTTGCAGGATGCGGCTGATCAGCCCAAGGTCATGGTCCGACATTGGAAACCAGAATTCCCGGTCCACGACATAATGCGACAGGTCCGCACAGATGCGCATGTCTGGAATGCGGTCGAGCAGTTGCAAGGTCGTATATAGGTCGTTGGTGATGCAGTTGCGGTGCGTTTCAAACTGCACCGGCACGCCGATGCGGTCGGCCATGCCCATCCAAGTCTCGATCACCGGCACCATGTCATCCAGCGCAATCGGCATGACCTGCCCGATCACATCCACAAAAGGCGCACCGAAATCGGCGGCCATATGCAGCGTGTCCTCAAGGCTTTCAATCGTCTTGGGAAAAGCCACGATCAGCGGCGTCAGCCCGTTGGCTTCCATATGCGGGCGCACCGCATGTGCCACCGCGACGTCAGAGGCCCCCAGATCAATCGCCATCCCGTCAAACCCGGCGGCGGCGACCATCTCGCACACCTGATCATGGGGCAGTTTCACCCCTGTCTGGTCATGTGGCTGCATCGCCCAAAGCGAGGTGTAGATTTTCAACTGGCGCATGGCATCCTCCACCGCGCGCCATGTGGCATCACAGGTTGGCGCGCGCCCGGTTCACCATCCACCACGCATAGGGGATCGTCCAGAGCAGGGTGGCGGCAATCGCGATTTTCTCCAGCCCGCCATCAATCCAGTCAGGTGCCAGCTTGAATGCCGTAGCAAAGACGATCCACAACGCAGCGGAAATGGCAAAGGCCCATGCCATGCGCGGCGCATGTGCGCGAAAGACCGACCACATCAACAGCGGCCCGATCACGTAAAGCGGGCCCAGCGCAAAGGTCAGGCGGGTGTGCACGCTCATCCCCTCTGCGTCGCTGGTCTGGCCGAAGGCATCCCAGATCCCGATCGCCACGATGGTCAGCGCCAGAAAGGTGAAGGTCAGGATGATCATGCTCCACCTTTTGAAACCGGGGTGCAGCACGGTGGTCCCGATCGCCAGCGCGATCAGCGAAGCGGCGTTGAGGTAAAACCCGGTGTCCATGATAAACCGGTGCGGCCCGCGCCCCAGATCACTGACGGTATCAGCCAGAAACTTGTGGTCGGTCACCACACTGGCCCACAGCATCGTGACCGTGGGGGCAAAACTGCCAAGGATGCCCAGCAGACCGCAAAACAACAGCAGGCCTGGGGCGGTATTCTGTTGATCAAGATCGGTTGCCGTGACCTGACGCATGTCATGTCCCTTCAGTTCCGGAAAGACAAACGCAACGCGGTCAGTGACCGTTCCACCTATTCAGCGGGGATGCGGCTGACCCGCCCGCCACTGCGCGGGATCACCCAGACCTCATCCATTGGGTACTGGCTTTCATCCTTGGCCATCAGCTTGCCGATCACCTCGCGCTGAAACTCCAGCCAACCCATGCGGTGTACGCCACCGGCCTTGGCCTCAATCCGGTCATTCAGATCGCGCAACTGCCAGAACGGCACCGCAGGAAAGGTGTGATGCGCGGTGTGATAGGGCATCTGCCAGCACAGCCAGCGCTGCAGCGCATTGGCGCGGGTGGAACGGGTGTTTTCCAGAATATCATCTTCATGGCTCAGCCCCAGATGCTCGATGGTATTCTGCAACTGATGGATCGGTTTGGTCAGCACCATCGGGATAATCCAGAAGGTCAGCGCGGCCCATGACCCGGCGATGACAGAAACCAGCGCGATCAGGGCATAGCCCAGCAAATGCAGGCGGCTTTCGCGGATGATCTTCGCCTCTTCCTCGGCCCGGATATATGGCTCGATGATGATCCCCCGCGCCCGGCGGATCACGCCGACCACGCGGTTGCGCCAATAGGTAACGCCTGACAGCCACATGAGATAGGTGGTCAGCGTATAGGGCTCGCGTACCAGCTCCCCATCCCGTTCCCAATCCTGGGTGTATTGATGATGGGCGAAATGCATGACCTGATCAAAGTCGCGCGGGAATATCTGGAGAAAGCCGATCATGCGGCCAAAGACCTCGTTCAGTTTGCGGGTCTTGAACACGGTCGCATGGCTCAATTCATGCTGGGCGGCATAGAGGAAGTTCAACAGGATACCCAGCGCAGCGCCTGTCACCCAGACCCAGCCACTGCCCATCGCCATCCCATGCAGCATACCGACGATCAGAATGGCCCCCAGATGGCTGGCCATCTGCAGCGCGCCGCGCATGTCGGACCGCGTGGTCAGGGCGCGCAATTCGGTCGGGGTCAGCAGGTCACGACGGGAAAACTGGGCATCCATGGCAGGCTCCTTTGCCCGCAAACTCTGGGCGAGGTCACGCAACAGCGCAAGCCATATGCTCTGCGTACAGGGTCTGTACGGCATCTTTCTAGGCATTTTGCCCGGTTTCTGCCCAAACCATGACGCCACGTTTGGGGGTGACCTCTACGTCAGCTTTGGCCATTGTGCGGGCAAAGTGGAGGCGCATGATGACCCAGTACCCCAACCTTCTTTCCCCCCTCGATCTGGGGTTCACGACGCTGAAGAACCGCGTGTTGATGGGGTCGATGCACACCGGGCTTGAGGAAACGAAAGACTGGAACCGGGTCGCGGAGTTTTATGCCGAACGCGCGCGTGGTGACGTCGGGCTGATGGTCACCGGCGGCATGGCCCCCAACGCCGAGGGTGGCGTTTTTCCCGGTGCGGCTGGCCTTTTTTCCGACGCGGATATCGCCAACCACAAGGTCGTCACCGACCGGGTGCATGACGCGGGTGGCAAGATCGCCATGCAGATCCTGCACGCCGGCCGCTACGCCTATTCGCCCAAATGCGTGGCCCCGTCTGCTATCAAATCCCCGATCTCACCCTTCCCGCCGGTCGAGCTAGACGAGGACGGTATCGAAAAGCAGATCAGCGACATCGTCACCGCCGCTGCCCGCGCGCGACAGGCAGGTTATGACGGTGTCGAGGTGATGGGGTCCGAAGGATATTTCCTCAACCAGTTCCTTGTCACCCACACCAACAAACGCACCGACCGTTGGGGCGGGTCCTATGAAAACCGGATGCGTCTGCCAGTCGAAATCGTGCGCCGGGTGCGCGAGGCCGTTGGCCCTGATTTCATTGTGATTTATCGCTTGTCGATGATTGACCTCGTGCCCAATGGATCAACCTGGGAAGAGGTCGTGCAACTGGCCAAAGCGATAGAGGGCGCAGGGGCCACCATCCTCAATACCGGGATCGGCTGGCATGAGGCGCGCATCCCCACCATCGCCACATCCGTGCCGCGCCGCGCCTTCACCTGGGTGACCAAAAAGCTGATGGGCGAGGTCAGTATCCCCGTCATCACATCCAACCGCATCAACATGCCCGACGTCGCCGAAGGCGTCTTGGCCGACGGCTGCGCCGATATGGTCAGCATGGCGCGCCCGTTTCTGGCCGACGCGCATTTCGTGGCAAAGGCCAAGGCGGGCAAGGCCGCAGAAATCGCGCCCTGCATCGCCTGCAATCAGGCCTGTCTTGATCATACTTTCAGCGGAAAACTGTCGTCCTGTCTGGTCAATCCTCGCGCCTGTCACGAAACAGAACTGGTGATCGCACAGGCTGACACGCCCAAAACCATTGCTGTCGTGGGGGCTGGTCCGGCGGGCCTGTCCGCTGCGCTGACCGCTGCCGAACGCGGGCATCACGTCACCCTCTTTGACAAATCCGATGAGATCGGCGGCCAGCTCAACATGGCCAAGCAGGTCCCCGGAAAGGAAGAATTCTGGGGGCTGGTTGACTACTATCGGACGATGGTCGGGCAATCGGGCATCACCCTGCAACTGGGCACCATTGCCACGCCAGAAGCGCTCGCCGATTTCGACGAGGTCATCATCGCCACCGGCGTCGCCCCCCGCGACCCCGGCATCCCCGGTCAGGACGCGCCCAATGTGCTGTCCTACATCGACGTGCTGCGCGGCAAGGCCAAGGTCGGCAAATCTGTTGCGATCATTGGTGCAGGGGGCATCGGGTTCGACGTGGCCGAATACCTTGTGACCGATGACAGCCCGACCGAAGACCTGGACGAATGGCTGGAAGAATGGGGCGTCGGCGACCCCGGCAAGGTGCGCGGCGGGCTGCGCCCCGAAGGCCCGCAGCCGGAACCCCCCGTGCGGCAGGTCACGCTGTTGCAGCGCAAGTCCGAAAAGCTGGGCAAGCGGCTGGGCAAGACAACCGGCTGGATTCACCGCGCCGGTTTGCAGATGAAGAACGTGCAGATGATCGGCGGCGTGAATTACGAAAAGATCGACGCCGCAGGCCTGCATGTCAGCAAGGGCGAAGGGCGCGAGGACCCGCAGGTGATCGCCGCGGATACGATCGTCCTTTGTGCAGGCCAGCTGCCGGAACGCAGTCTGGCTGATGAACTGATCGCGGCAGGCCGCAGCGTGCATATCATCGGCGGGGCCGATGTCGCGGCGGAGCTGGACGCCAAACGCGCGATTGATCAGGGTACACGGCTGGCCGCCGCACTCTGACGTTCATCGAAATGGGGCAAGATTGAGGGTGTGACCGCAGTGTCATTCCCTGTTTGCCTGAGGAATCCGCGCTGTTTGGCTGTTTCCTCTGGGGCACCAAAGCGGATTCATACCCCCGTATTGTCAGGCGGTGGTCCTATTCCTGCCTGATTTTGACAGCACCTTTTCCCCCAATCGGTATCAAAATGCTTGGGAAAACATATGGATCGTCTGACTGAAATGGAGGCCTTCGCGACTGTTGTCGATCAGGGCGGCTTTACGGACGCTGCCAAGAAAATGGGCATCTCCAAGTCTGCCGTGTCCAAGCATGTGTCGTCGCTGGAGGCGCGTCTGGGTGCCCGGCTGCTGAACCGGACCACCCGCCGCGTCAGTCCCACAGAGATCGGTCTGGCATATTATGACCGCGCCCGCCGTGTCCTGAATGACGCTGGCGAGGCTGATGCGCTTGTCACCTCTATGCAGTCTGCGCCTTCAGGGCTTTTGCGGATCAGCGTGGCCACCGATTTTGGCGTCAATCACCTGTCGCCGGTTCTGGGTGAGTTCCTGCAGGAATTCCCTGACATCACCGTCAACATGGTCCTGAACAACCGATTTGTAGAGCTGATTTCCGAAGGTTTCGACATGGCCGTGCGCATCGGAGAGCTGGAAGACAGCACCCTGCGCGCCCGCAAGCTGACCGATACCACCAAACGTATGATCGCTTCTCCCGCCTATTTTGAACAGTACGGCCGGCCCGAGAAAATTGACGACCTGAACGAGCACAAGCTGCTGCACTATTCCAATCAGGCGAATTCCGCTGTCTGGAAGCTGACCGCGCCCTCTGGCGAAAAGCGGCAGGTGCGCACCGCTGGCTGGCTGACCGTGAACGACGGGCAGTCACTGCTGAATGCCTGCATCGGCGGGCTTGGCATCGCCTATCTGCCCAGCTTTCTTTACGCCGACGCCATGCGCGACGGTCTGGTCGAGGAAGCCATTCCGGACCTGCCGGTTGAAACGCAAGGCATCTACGCCGTCTACCCGCCGGGCCGGTTTACCCAGCCCAAGGTCCGCGCTTTCATTGATTTTCTGGCACACGCCTTTGCCGAGAAGGGTCCCGATGTCTGGTAACCGCACCCCCATGTTTGTCTGGCAAGGCTCTGCCATCGGCGGGCGTTGCTTTACAGCCTATCTGAAGCCCAAGGCAGCCGTTGCGTCTGATCCTGCTGACGTGCGCCAAAAACTGTCCGACGATCTGGATGTGCTGGCCGCCTTTGGTGTTCTGGCTGCCGCGCAACGCCGCGAGACCGCGACCGCCTCCCGCCCGCACTGATCAGCCGTGATCAGCCGTCAGCGCATTGCGCCGCCACGTGCAGCAACTGGTCGATGAACTGCACCTCTGTTGCAGCCTCAGGCCCAAACAGCCCCTCATAGCGCCATGACAGCGCCAACCCCGCATTGGCCGCAGCCCAGCGCAGCAGATGCGTCTGTGTCACCCCCAGCCCTGCCGCCCATATCGCTGCCCGCGTCCTGATTACGGCGGGATCGCGGGAAATGGTGTCGGATCCGACCGGATTGCGGAATGCGTTGGCGAGCTCAAAGCTCCGCTCTCCCAAAACGCCTTTGGCGTCAAAGGCCAGATAGCCGCGCGCGCTGTCCCGCACGTTGTCATGGTGCAGGTCGCCGTGCAGGGGTTGGACGGTTGTTTGTGCCGCCAGCAACCCTTGCGCCACCTCTTGCGCGCGCCGGATCGTGGTCTGGACCGTTGCGGGGCAATCACCTGTGAAACGGGCAGTCAAAAGCGCCTGAAAGCGGTTCTGCAACGGGTCAAGACCGGCAACCACGGGATGCGGGGCAGCATGCAACCGGTTGGCGGTCGCGATCAACGCTTCTGCCGCTGCCCTATCCTGCCCGTCGCGCACCAGATCACCCAGCGATGGACCGTCCAGCCATTCCATCAAAACCGCCGCCTGATGCCGGGCATGGATCTGTGCGGCGCCCCGCCCGTCACATGCGGCGAGAAAATCAAACCCCGCGGCTTCATCCTGCATATCGCCGTTCTTGTAGCGCTTGAGTGCTGCGGGCGTGCCATCGGCACAGGTGACCCGCCAGACATGGGCGATTGGTGTTTCTGCGACATGGGCCTCAAGCCTGACGTCAAACCGCCGCAGCAGCGCGGCGTCCGGGGCGGGGGCCTGTTGCGGCATCGCCTACTCTTCCGTGGCGGTGATGATGACCTCGACCCGTCTGTTGGCCTCGCGCCCCGCCTCTGTCAGGTTCGACGCAACAGGGGCCAGATAGCCCATGCCCTCGGCCTCCAGCTGCTGACGGTTCACGCCGAAGTCGCTGACCAGACGCTCCAGCACAGAGGCCGCACGGCGTTTTGACAGCGCGATATTGCCAGCCAGCGAACCGGCCGCATCCGTATGGCCCACGAGGGCCACCGTCCGGCGGGGAAATGTCGCCAGATAATCCGCCAGTTCCTGCAAGGAAGCATAGTCCCCATCCCCCAACTGAGCAGAGCCTGTGGTGAACGTCAGATCACCCAGAACCGCGCGCCCCGTTGCGTCCAGCTGTGCAACAACGCCTTCGCCTGATGGTGTTCCAGTGGCCCGCAATGCCGGCGCGGCAGCGCTGGCAATCGGTGCGGCCTCTGCCACATCAGGGCCAACATAAGTGATCTGCACGTAACCGGCCTGTGCTGTGCGGCTGGTAAACAGGGTGACATATTCCGGCCCGTCCGCCCCTGTGCGCTCTGCCGCCAGAAAGCGAAAGTCGCCGATGTTGATGCGCATTTCGGGCGGTGGCAACGTGTCGACAGCAAAGCGAAAATCAAAGCCGCCGCAGGCCTCTGTCTGGCATTCAAACAGGATGCGATAACGGTCATTGCGCAACTGCTCGCGCAGGGGGCGAACGAGTTGCAGGGTTGTCAGTGTCGGTGCTTCGATCCGCCAGGCCTGTTGGGTCAACCGCCCCTCGACCGTCTGGGTCGGCATTTCCCCCCGGTCCCATATCCCAGTGGGCATGACATAGCTGTCAAGCGGGCTGATCACCTCGCGTTGCAGGCTGGCGTTGCTGGGGAAATCCAGCACCTGCGCGCCTGCGGTGTTGCCAAATCCGATGAGAAGAGCAGCCAGACAGCGGATCATCGCGCCTGCGCGTGATAGGCATCATTCGGGCGCATATCCGTGGCAGAGGCGATGCGGTTGCTCATGTTGTAAAAGCCCGTGACGGCGGCGATATCCCAGATATCGCGATCCGAAAAACCAACCTGCCGCAGGGCATCGCGGTCCTTTTCCTCAATCGTCGCACTGGCAACCGTCATCTGTTCGGCAAAGCCCAGCATCGCCTTTTGCCGCGCGTCCAGCGGGGCAACCCGCCAGTTCATCACCAGCATCTCGCCAAGTTGCGGATCGCCTGACAACTGCCGCACAGCGGCGCCATGCGCGGTCAGGCAGTAATAGCATTTGTTGATTGACGACACGGTCACCGCGATCATCTCGCGTTCCAGCTTGCTGAGCCCGCTGTCGGCCAGCATGACGTCGTTATAAAGCGCAGTAAAGGCATTCAGCTTGTCGATATCAAAGGCGTAGGCCTGCAGGACGTTGGGCACCATGCCCAGCTTTTCCTGACAAATATCAAAGTATTTCTGCGTGGCCTCCGGCAGCGGATCAACCATCGGCAGGTCAAGGGCGGTGGGTTGGTCAGACACGCGGTTCCTCCGGCAGGGTACGATAGTGATACTGTCCCACAAGCGTCATGCCGAGGGAAGAGTAGAGCGCGTTGGCCCCCGCGTTCGCCTCTGTCGTCACCAGCGTCAGATAATCTGCCCCCTGATCCTGTGCCCAGAAAGCCGCCGCGCGGGTCAGATGGCGGGCAAGGCCCTGCCGCCGGTGATCCTGCGCCACTTCCAGCGCGTGCAACATGGCGCAATCGGCTGCAATCGCTACATAGGCCGTCCCGGCGGGCTTGTCGTTCAGCCGCCCCAGCAGCGTGGTCTTGGGGTCGCGGGCGCGGTCCATGACCTCCAGCCGCCCCTGCCCGATCCCGCCAGCGGCCCAGATATCCACTTGCGCGGCCAGCGGTGGCCAGACCTCAAACGTGGTCACCGCAGGGGGGCGGGCCGTTGCGATTGCGGCCACGGGGGCGGCATACATATTGGTGCGATCCTTGATGATATAGCCGCGCGCATCAAGCCAGCTGTCAATTGCCTCATCCCCATCGCGGATCATGAAAAGCGGGGTCTGTTCGGCCTCGCGCATGGCATATTCCGCCTCTGCGATATCGGCCTCTGTCGCGGGGCCCTCGGCGGTGGTGGCGCTGACCCTGTTGCCCCCCAAACCGTCAACACGCACAGTCCATGGGCCAACCACCCGCTTGGCGAGTGTCGGCCATGTGGCGTCGATAATGGCATAGAGCCGCTGTGCGTCAGGCAGGCTCATGCAGCGAAAAGCCCAGCGAGTTCATCCATGGCCGCGTCAAGCACCAGCGCATCGCTGCCGCGCACCACTACGTTTGATCCATAAATGCCGTCCTTCTGAAAGGGGTAAGAGCCGACGGATAAATCCGGGTGCCGTGCGGCGAAATCCCCCAATGGCCCGGCGATATCGCCTTCGCCCCGCACCACACGCAGGCTGCGCGACAAAAGCGGCGCACCGCCTGTCAGGGTGGGGAGCACGCTGGCGACCATGGCCTGAAAGATCGCCGGCACGCCTGCCATCACATGCACATTCTGCAAGATGAAACCCGGTGCGGCACTGACGGGATTATCAATCAACGTGGCCCCATCAGGAATACGTGCCATACGCAGCCGGGCGGTGTTCAGCTCTTGCCCCGCCTTGTCATAATGGGCCTGCAAGATGGCGCGGGCGTCGGCGCGCACATCAATGGGCGTATCAAAAGCGGCGGCAATGCAATCGGCAGTGATATCATCATGGGTCGGCCCGATGCCGCCACTGGTAAAGACATGGGTGAACGCGCGCGCCAATCCCTGCACAGCCGCGACAATCGCGTCGCGGTCATCGCTGACAACACGTACTTCTTTCAAATCAATGCCCGTTTCGGTCAGCTGCCCGGCCAGATAGTGCATGTTGGCGTCACGTGTGCGGCCTGACAAAATCTCGTCGCCGATCACCAGCATTGCGGCCGTGGGGTTGGGCATGGGCGGTTCTCCTTCTTCGCTTCATTGGTTATAGGGGCGCGCATGGAATTTGCCACGCCCCTTGTCCCTGCCCGCCTGATCCGGCGCTACAAACGGTTTCTCGCCGATGTCAGACTGGAAGACGGGCGCGAGGTGACGGCCCATTGCGCCAACCCCGGCAGCATGATGGGTCTTGCCACACCCGGCACAAAGGTCTGGCTGGAACCCAATGATGACCCAAAAAAGAAACTGAAATTCGGCTGGCGACTGGTCGATCACGAAAACGGGCATTTTACAGGCGTTGATACTTCTGTCCCGAACCGTGCGCTGAAAGCCGCGTTGATGGCGCATCTGGTGCCGGGGCTGCCAGATTACACGCTGGTCAGGCCAGAGGTGAAATACGGCAAAAACAGCCGTATTGATTTCCTGCTCAGCGGTGATGGCCCCGATACCTATGTCGAGGTCAAAAGCGTGACGTTGTCCCGCCAGACCGGGCTGGCCGAATTTCCAGACAGTGTGACCGCGCGCGGGGCCAAGCATCTGGCAGAGCTTGCCAAGGTGGCGCAGGCGGGACACCGGGCCGTGATGTTCTATCTGGTCCAGCGCACCGATTGCAGCATCGTCACCCTCGCCCGCGATCTTGACCCAGCCTATGGCGCGGCCTTTGATGCCGCAGCACAGGCTGGTGTGACCAGGCTGGCACAGGCCTGCCAGATCACCCCGCAGGCCATTACCTTGGGTCCACAGTTGGACTTCCGGCCCTAGAACTCTGCCCCTGTTTCGCTTAAGTGACGTCCAAACGCGAAAAACGGACTAAGACCTTGGAAACGAACAAAGCGCATCTGACCAAAGACGGCATCCGTCTATACACGCCAGCCGATCACGCTGGCATGGCAAAGGCCGGTGCGCTGGCGGCGCGCATTCTGGATGATGTCGCGGCCCATGTGGAACCCGGTCAGACAACCGGAAAGCTGGATCGCCTGATCACGCAGTGGGTAGAAGAGGCCGGTGCCGTCTCTGCCACCATCGGCTACAAGGGGTATCAGCACGCCAGCTGCATTTCGGTGAACCACGTGGTCTGCCACGGCATCCCCGGTGACAAGACACTGAAAGACGGTGACATCCTGAATATCGACGTCACGGTCATCGTTGACGGCTGGTTCGGCGACACCAGCCGGATGTATGTGGCCGGCAAACCCAGCCGCAAGGCAGAACGGCTGATACAGGTCACCCACGACGCCCTGATGAAAGGGATCGAGGCCGCAAAGCCCGGCAATACCTTTGGCGATATCGGCTATGCGATCCAGCTTTATGCCGAAAGCCATCGCATGTCGGTGGTGCGCGACTTCTGCGGGCATGGGCTGGGCCGCGTCTTTCACGCCCCACCCAATGTGCTGCACTACGGGCGGCCCGGAACAGGTGCCCGGCTGGAAGAAGGGATGTTCTTTACGATTGAACCGATGATCAATCTGGGGCGGCCCGAGACCAAGGTGCTCGCCGATGACTGGACAGCGGTAACCCGTGACAAATCCCTGTCAGCGCAGTTTGAACATTCTATCGGGATCACCGCCGACGGGTGCGAGATCTTTACGCTGTCGCCTTCCGGGAAGTTTCATCCGACTTACGCCACCCCGTAACGGCCATTGCCGGACGCAGTGACGGCAGACGCGCCTTGCGTGTTTCGCCCACAGTCAGACAAGGCCGCGCCTCTGTCGGCGCATCTGAAGTCTGTGGGAAATGGCCAAGCAGCGCCAGTTTGTCGCGCAAAGGCAACGCGGCGATGGAGGCATCGCCGGGGTAAAAGCTTTCGCTCGGCGCGCCATTGGCAAAGATCACCGCATGCTTTGCCAGCGCGATATGGTGATAGGTGACCGCCTTCTTGCCCTTTTTGACGCGGATCAATTTGCGGTCCGTCAGGCCGATGGCGGGGGCAAGCACCTCGCGCCCCTGGAGATCAATCATCAGAAACCGGTGCTGTGGTGACACTGTCAGCGGCAGGTTTGGCAATGCGGGCCCCAGACTGCCGGGTTTGAACTCCACCGGGCGCTGATCTGCGTTGGCCCCCTGATCAAAGCGCACGGTCGTCTGTCCGGCCCAAAGGATGGGTTGCGCCCCATCATCCACCGTAAGCACCAGATCACCAGTTCTGAGGTCCTCGATCGCAACCTCGCCGGCGGGTGTAGCGATCAGCGCGCCAGAGGCGAAACAGGGAATAAAAGCCGTGTCGTAAAGGTAACTGTCGGTCGCGGCGTCATATTGATAGGATTCGCCTGCGGCCATGTCGTTCTGGACGCTGTTGCCATCGATCACCCCGATTTCATTCGTGCCGGGAAAACCTGTCAGGCCTGCGATGGCTGGGGCGCCTGGGGCCATATTGAACACGATATAGTCGCCACTGACCGGATCGACGAGCGCCACGGACTCTGACGGATTGCCACCGCTGCCTTCGGACAACAGATTTGTGCTGACACCACCCGTCCCCGATTCCACCCCGCCTTCGGAGGCCTCTTGCGCGAAAGCCCGTGTGCCGGTGATCTCATTGATGATCCACAGCGTTTCACCCGGCGCCAGCACCGTTCCGGCAGGGAAGGTGTGGTAAAGACCGTCCTGCGGGGTATCGCCTGAACCGCCGCCCGTGGAATCCGACCAGATTTGCCAGCCAGAAACATCCAGCGGCGTGGCATTGGTGTTGGTGACCGAGACAAATTCGTCTTCCTGCGTCGCTGTCCCGTCCAGATCGGTGTCAAAGGGCGCAGGGCTGCCAGAGTTGTCACCCATGATCTGCCCAAAGATCAGCCCGTCCAGATTGATCGGCATGAGAACCCCCTGCTGTCTTGCAATCGCAATCGTCCAATTCGCCACCTGATTTACCACAGCATCAGCCGGGCGGCATACTGTCGTTGGTCACAACACCGGTATCTGGGGCCTTTTCCGCCGAGGTTGCCAAAATTTCAGGCTTTTTGTTGCGAATGACTTGCAACTGGGGTGCGGCACACCCATATACCAGTTGTCGCTAGCGGTGACGCCTTTCCCCCAAAATTCGATGAAAAGGATGCATCCAATGCAACTGATGAAATCCGCCGCGATTGCGGCCGCAATTGGCCTGTCCGCCACCCCGATCCTAGCGCAAGAAGTGACGCTGCGCTTTCAGCACTTCGTCTCACCCGCCAGTGCCAACCCCACATATTTCATGCAGCCCTGGGCCGATGCGATCGAGGAACAGTCCGAGGGGCGCATCAAGGTAGAGCTTTATCCCTTCATGCAATTGGGTGGCGCCGCCCCCAATCAATACGACCTGATCCGCGACGGGGCCATCGACGGCGGCTGGGTGATCCCGGCCTATCAGCCGAACCGCTTCCCAGAGGCCGAAGCGATGGAACTGCCCTTCATGACCACCAAATCGGGCGAAGAGGCGAGTGCCGCCGCATGGGAATTTACCCAGGACTACCTGATGGATGATTTCGCCGATGTGCATGTCATCGCCGCCCATATGCACGGCCCCGGCATTGTGCACAAACGTGGCGATGCCATTGACACGGTCGAGGATTTTGCCGGTCTGAAACTGCGTGGCCCGTCCCGCCCGGCCACCCTGTTGCTGGAAGAGCTTGGCGCGACCCCCATCGGCATGCCCGTCCCGCAGTTTTCAGAGGCGCTGTCCAAAGGCGTGGTCGATGGTGGTGTCATCACATGGGAAATGTCGCCGTCACTGAAACTGAACGAGTTGACCGACAGCCATACGGATGTGGCGGGCGATCAGGCGCTTTATAACCTCTATTTCATCTGGGCGATGAACAAGGATGTCTATGACGGCATGCCAGAAGACCTGCGCGCCATCATCGACGCCAACTCTGGCAAGATGGCCAGCATGTGGGCCGGGCGCGCGCATGACACCGGCGATGTGGTTGGGCGTGATCTGATGGCCGCAGACGGCAATGAGATCGCCACACTGTCAGAAGCCGAAACCGCCCGTATTCAGGCACTCGGCACACAGGTGACCGACAACTGGATTGCCGAGATGGATAGCAAAGGCTTTGATGGGGCCGCACTGGTGGCAGCGGCACAGCAGGCCGTCGCCGATAACCAGACAACCGATTGAACCTGAGCGTCCCGCGTCCCGGGCTAGACCCGGGACGTCCACCCCAACCAGATACCCCGGATCACGTCCGGGGTGTTCTGCTGAGGGTCAACCGCCTTGGTCAGGTAATCCGCGCGACAACATAGTCCGCCAGATCGATCAGCATCTCTTTCAACGCATGATCCGGGACCGCGCCCAGCGCGGTCTTGGCCTTTTCCGCCCAGGCCAGCGCATCGGTGCGCGTCGCTTCCATGGTGCCGTGTTTGGCCAGAAGGGCGATGGCGTGTGCCAGATCACCGTCTTCCTGCCGCCCCTTTTCAATCGTGCGCACCCAGAAGGCGCGTTCATCTGCGTCGGCTTTGGCCACCGCACGGATCACTGGCAGGGTCAGCTTGCGTTCGCGGAAATCGTCCCCGGTGTTCTTGCCGATGGCCTTGGTGCCGCCGTAGTCCAGCAGATCATCGACGATCTGGAACGATACGCCCAGCGCATCGCCGTAATCATAGAGCGCCTGTTTGGTGGCGGCATCCTGACCTGCAATCTCGCCCCCGACCTCCATCGCGGCGGAAAACAGGGCGGCTGTCTTGCCACGCACGACCTGCAGATAAGTCCCTTCCGTGGTGGCCAGATCGCTGGCG
>JAHDGO010000415.1 GCA_020627605.1 Yoonia sp. | reverse complement strand
CAGCTCCATCGGAGAGCTGCCCTCTTCGCTGCCGTCCAGATCGATAGTTTCCATACCCGCGATATCGCCGGAGGTTTCCTCTTCCGGCGTTTCGACCTCTTCAGTCACAACCGCATCATCGGTCGCGACATCCGCCGCCTTGGCCTTGGACCGGCGGCGGCGTTTCGGCTTGGGTTTTTCATCCTCGGCGTCAGCCTCGGCCTTCATCGCCTCGGCATAGGCCTTTTCTTCGGCGATCAGCGCTTCGCGGTCAGCAACCGGGATTTGATAGTAGTCAGGATGAATTTCGGAAAAGGCGAGAAAGCCGTGCCGATTGCCGCCGTAATCGACGAACGCCGCCTGTAGCGACGGTTCGACCCGTGTCACCTTGGCCAGATAGATGTTGCCAGCAAGCTGTCGCTTGAACTGGCTTTCGAAATCAAATTCCTCGACTTTGTTTCCGTCCACCACGACAACGCGGGTTTCTTCCGCGTGCGTGGCATCGATAAGCATTTTCTTTGGCATTTTGTCCGTTCGCACGTAACCCCGGCGGCGCCCCTGGGGGCGCTGATGTCCGTGTTACATGTCTTGTATTGGCGATTTGCGCGCGGGCTGTGCCAGCGTCCCTCAGGACGGCTGCATCATGCCTCAATGTCTGCGCGCTTTGCATCGCGTTTCTCTCCGGCCTCAAAATCTGAGGCCCGTTCATGGCCCGGTCGGCGTTTGATCGCGCGACCAAGGGCGTTCTTCTGACCCTTTCGGATCAAATCAGCTGCGCACCGTGCGACATCGTCGTGCAGTTTGCAGAGAATCTCTATCGGATGGCACCGTGCAACCAACGCACGAACATCCGTTCCCCATACATAATGGAGGACAGTGCGCGATTACAATGACAATTGTATCGCCCTGCCCTGATCGATTGTCAGGGCCGCGCCGCGACCGGTTTGCGCAAGCTGCGACCATCCATGAAAAACAACGCAAAACCGGCGGCAAGGCCGATCATGCTGCCCAACCATGCGGTGCCCTGATAGCCAGTAAAGCGAGCAGCGCCGGCCAAAACGGCCGCCGCAATGATGGTTCCGCCAAAATGGGACACGGCAACAAGTGATGACCCCGCACCGGGGCGTGTCGCGACAAGTTCCTGCACATAACCGACCGTGACAGACAAAAGGATGCCAGCGCCAATTCCGCCGGGGATGATCATCAGCCATGCAACGTCGATATGCGGCAGCGCCGCCAGCCCGGCCAGGAACCCGCAGTAAATCATGCAACCCATCAGGATCATGCCGGAGCGCGTGATATATCGCAGCAGCCCAGCCACGAACAGCATCACCGGCACCTCGACCAGCGCGACACCACCAGCAAACCACCCGACGTCCGCCTCACTGCCGTTCAGCGTGTTAAGGATCAACAACCCCAGCAGGATGTTATAAAGACCGTTCACGCCTGTAATGATGGCAATAAGGATCAGGCGGATCAGAACCCGCCATTCCGACAGTTCCTTGAGCGCGACAAAGAAACCGATGCCCGACTTGTCATGATTGATCGCCTGCCTGGCCGGCCACATGCGCAGGACCAGCACCATGACCACCACGTTAGCCAGCGCCGAGGCACCGTAGACCGATATCAGATCCATACCACCAGCCACGGCAACGGCGATCAGCGGCGGTGCAAGGGCAAAGGCACCGGCAAAGGCGGCCCTGACAAACGACAGGCTGACGTCTTTGTCCAAGGCCGGGTTATTCTTCGCCGCGAGGCTGGCCATGGCGAAATACTGGGTGAAGGTCGTTGATGCGATCGGGAAGAGCAGCACGTGAACGATCACAAACGTGGCTTGCGATGGCAGCATGAAAACACTGGCTGCGCCCAATATCCCGGCACCGTTGCATAACAACAGAACACTCCGGTAGCGCCCTGACTGATCGGTATAGATCCCTACGGCAACAGATGCGGCGACGCTGAACAGGGCACCGACCGTGGTGATCAGCGCATAGGCCCCGCGTGAGAAGCCAAGCACCTCGATCCCGATGACGGACTGGTAGGGGTAGATGGCCGCAACTGCGGCCCCCATCAGCGTGATGCAAAGAAATGACAGCCGGAGAAGCCTGTCGTTCCAGGACGTGATCACCAATTGCAGCATGCGATGCGCCTTCACGGGAATACAGGCGCAGGCGCCCGGCTGAGGACGCTATGGCGTCAGGACCACCCCCGCGTCAAAGAT
>JAHDGO010000414.1 GCA_020627605.1 Yoonia sp. | reverse complement strand
ATTGCGGAATAATGAGGCATATACATGATGAGTTGATGCAATTGCATCATTTTTGTGTGAGGGAGCACATCAATGCGCGATTTTGAGCCAGGTTACGAGCAACGCACGGTCGACCGGAATCAATACTTTGGACAGCAGTATGCCAACATGCCATTGCCCGGCCGCGTCCTGGCAGCGGCACGTCGGCTGACAGGCATGCGGCAGGCAGAGGCAGCGGAAAAAGGCGGTTTTTCGGTCAGCATGCTCAAAATGCTGGAACGTCATGGCAGCATCCACGCCGCCCCGCACTGCAAGAGCCTGCGGTCATACCTCAACGTGCTGCGCGCCCAAGGAGTTCACCTTGAAGTCGGCAATGGTGAAATCACGTTGCGTCAACACATCATCTGATCACTTCGTCGTTCAACGGTTCGCGCGGCAGTTATGCCGCGATCCGAAGCCAGATCAGGTCAAAGCGGGCCGCTGGCTGATACTGCGATATCAGAAATGTGCGCCAACGCGGCATGCGTCACTCAGTTCACGTTCGCCCGGCGCTAGCGCCCCTTGAACAGCCCGCCTAAGATGCCGCGCACCAGACGGCGACCTGTGGCGCCTTTCAGCTCTTTGGCCACGGCAGAGGCCAGCGCGCCCCCCAGACCACCACCTGATGATCGCCGCGTGCTGCGGCTGCGCGTGGTTGTTGCCTTGCCACCATCATAGCGGCGGGCCTGTTTGAACTGCCGCTCTTCTTCTTCCAGCCGCGCCTCTTCGGCTTCGGCCTCTTCCGCGGCCTTTGCGGCAGCTTCGGCCCGCTTGGAAAGGATCTCGAACGCGCTTTCGCGGTCGATGGCATCGTCATATTTCCCGGCCATGTCGGACCCAGCCATCAGGGCCTTGCGCGTCGGTGCATCGATCGGGCCCCGACGATGGCGGGCGGATCAGCGTGCGTTCGACGACCTGGGGAATGCCCTTGGCATCAAGGAATGAGGTCACAGCCTCACCCGTCCCGACCTCCTGAATGGCGGCGGCGGTATCAAAGGCAGGGTTGTCACGATAGGTTTCAGCGGCTGTTTTCAGTTCTTTGCGATCCTTGGCGGTAAAGGCACGCAATGCGTGCTGCACGCGGTTGCCCAACTGGCCAAGCACATCGTCTGGAATATCTGCGGGGTTCTGCGTGACGAAATAGACACCAACACCCTTGGACCGGATCAGGCGCGCAACCTGTTCCACCTTGTCGACCAGCGCCTTTGGCGCGTCGTCAAACAGCAGATGCGCCTCGTCAAAGAAGAAGACCAGTTTCGGTTTGTCAGGGTTGCCCACCTCTGGCAGTTCTTCAAACAGCTCTGACAGCAGCCAGAGCAAGAAGGTCGCATAAAGGCGCGGACTGCCCATCAGCTGATCGGCGGCCAGAATGTTGATGTCGCCACGGCCATCGCGCACGCGCATCATGTCAGCCAGTTCCAGCGCGGGTTCACCGAAAAGCGCGGTTCCGCCCTGATTTTCCAGCACCAGCAATTGCCGCTGGATCGCACCGACGGAAGAGGCAGAGACATTGCCATAACGCAGCGACAGATCCTTGGCGTTCTGGCCCACCCACAACAAGAGCGACTGCAGGTCCTTGAGGTCAAGAAGCGGCAAGCCCTCTTCATCGGCGACACGGAAGGCGACGTTCAGCACGCCCTCCTGCACCTCAGTCAGATCCATCAGGCGCGACAGCAAGAGCGGGCCCATCTCGGCCACTGTCGCGCGGATCGGGTGGCCCTTTTCGCCAAACAGATCCCAGAAAGTGACAGGAAACCCGTCATACTGCAGATCAAGGCCGATGGTCTCGGCCCGTTTCATGAAAGGTTCGTGCAGTTTGAAATCGGCAGTGCCGCTGACGGCCAGACCTGACAGATCACCTTTCACATCCGACAGAAAGACCGGCACGCCCTGGGCAGAGAACCCCTCGGCCATGATCTGCAGCGTCACGGTCTTGCCGGTGCCGGTGGCCCCGGCGATCAGCCCGTGCCTGTTGGCCTTATCAAGCAGCAACACCTGCGGCGCCCCGTAGTTATCGCCGCCGCCACCGATAAAGATACTGTCTGCCATGTGCATTGCTCCCCTGCCTGCTTGTGGCCAAAATACATTCTTAAGCATTTCATGCCACCTTAAAGGCTGCGCAGCCGTGATTGAAAATGCGGTTGCGCGTCTCCTCCCTGTTGGACTGGCCGTGCCCTTTGGCACGGCCATT
>JAHDGO010000009.1:15706-19531 GCA_020627605.1 Yoonia sp. | reverse complement strand
CTCGCCACGTAGCTTCGCCGCTTCGATGTAGTCCATCACAACGATGTTCTGCCCGACCGCACGGGCCAGACGGTAGACGCGTGTGCTGTCGATCACGGCGATGATCAGCACCATGAACACCGTCAGCGGAATACCAAGTTGCGGCGCCCAGACACTGGCAATGGTCATCAACAGCAGGGCAAAGATCAGCGACGGGATCGCCATCAGCACGTCAACCATGCGTGACAGTACCTGATCCAGCCAGCCGCCAAGCGTCGCCGCCAGAAAACCGAAGGTCCCGCCGAGGAAAAACGCGAGCAGCGTGGTTGCAAAGGCGATGCCAACGGTATTCTGCGCGCCATAGATCAAGCGGCTGAGGATATCGCGGCCGATCTGGTCGGTGCCGAAATAGAAATCAGGATTGCCACCCAGCGCAGGGTCGCCGCCGGGCACGATATTGGCAGCCACGCCGGGGATGATCTGTTCCTGCCCGTAGGGCGCGATCACACCGGCAAAAATCGCAAAGATCGCGTAGATCAGAATGGTCAGGATGCCGAATGACGCGGTCAGCGGCATGGAGCGGAACATCTTTTTGCTCCATGCGGTGCCGAGGGTGCGGCCCAGCAACCGGAACAACCACGCCGCAATGGCGAAGATGATGAAACCTTCAATGGCGATCCGCAGAAAGAAGAACTTGTTTGCGATGGCCGGATCAGCGCTGCGCCCCTGAATATAGGCCCAGATCAGCCACGCCAGCACGGCCACGCCCAGAACATAACCATATGCCACGCCGTAAGGCATATCGCGGAATGTCGGCGCATTGCCAGTTGCGGCCTGCCCGGCAAAGCGGAACACCCAGGCCACCCCTGCCATGACGATCAGCGCTGCGATAAGCCATGTGATCATTTCGGGTGCCTCAGTCGCGGATTGGACAGGATCGACATGATATCAGCGGTCAGGTTCAGCAGGATATAGGCGGCCGCAAAGATCAGGCAGCAAGCCTGCACAACCGGGATGTCACGAATTTTGACACTGTCCACAAACAGCTGGCCGATGCCGGGGTAGACGAACACCACCTCAACCACGACCACACCGGTGATCAGATACGCAAGGTTGAGCGCAATCACGTTGATAATTGGTGCAAGGGCGTTTGGCAGGGCGTGTTTCACGATCACCCGCATCGGCGACAGACCCTTCAGGCGCGCCATCTCGATATAGGGGCTGGCCAAGAGGTTGATGATCGCCGCCCGTGTCATGCGCATCATATGCGCCGTGACAACCAGCGTCAGCGTCAGTGCGGGCAACATGGATTTTTCCAGCCGCTCGCTGAAGGCCATACCCTCAAAGATGTTCGACAGCGACGGGAAGATCGGGTTCAGCACCGCAAGAAACAGGATCAGGATATAGGCGAGGAAAAATTCAGGGCTGGAAATTGATGACAGGGTAAAGATGTTGGTCGCCCGGTCGAACACCGTGTTGCGGTAGAGGGCGGCCAGAATGCCAAGGAAGATCGAGAACGGGACAGCAATGCAGGCCGTGACCATCGCAAGGAACATCGTATTGGCAAAACGCGGTGCGATCTGCTGGGCCACCGTGGTCGCGCCAGAGTCGGTGCCGGTAAAGCTGGCAAAATTCGCCTGCGCAAAACTGGTGCCAAGGTCACCACGCAGCACACCACCCAGCCATTGAAAGTACCGCGTGATCGGCGGCTGATCCAGACCAAGATCGGCGCGGATGGCGGCCACTGCCTCTGGCGTGGCGCCTTGCCCAAGGATGGACTGCGCGAAATCCCCCGGCAGCAGATTCACCGCCACAAAGATCACGATTGAAACGATCAGCAAAGTCAGAAGGCCCAGCGCGAGGCGCTGCAATATGATCTTTAGGACGCTGCCCAAACCACTTTTCCCCAGTTGGTCATGTGAAGATTATCGGCATTTTTTCACCTGTAAAGCCTAAAGCCCCAAAGAGTGCCGTTGTGCCCCCAACATTTCCATTGTGCGTACCAGTTCAGCACTTATGCCCGGCTCTGACAAGGCATGGCCCGCCCGGCCGATGAATGTCAGCCGTGATTTTGGCCATGCTGCCGCCAGTCGGTGCGCAGAAACCGGTGGGCAGATCATGTCATAGCGGCCCTGTACGATGACCCCCGGAATGTCAGCGATACGCGCCATCTGATCCGGATGCAGGATTTGCTGCGTGTCACCCAGAAAGCCGCCATTGTAGAAATAATGGTTCTCCAGCCGGGCAAAGGCACGGGCGTATTCTGCCGGGCTTTCCCCGGTGATCCCGTCACTGTCGATCGAGGCCAGCGCGTTTTCCCAACTGGCCCAGGCCCGCGCATGGCGGGTTTCCATCAGCCGGTCACCGGAAAACAGGCGCCGGTGATAGGCGGCAATCAGGTCGTCATGCTCATCTTCCGGGATCAGGCTGGTGAAGCGCGCCCAAAGGTCCGGCCAGAATTTGCCAGCGCCGCCGCCATAGAACCAGTCAAGCTCTGGCTTGGTCATCAGGAACACACCGCGCAGCGTCAGTGCGGCAACGCAATCAGGATGGGCCTGCGCGTAGATCAGCGCCAGCGTCGCCCCCCAGGACCCGCCAAAAACAATCCAGCGGTCAACACCCAGCGTTTTGCGGATCAACTCTATGTCGGCAACCAGATGCCAGGTCGTATTCGCCGTGACACTGGCGTGCGGGCGGGACCGGCCACAGCCGCGCTGATCAAACAGGATCACCCGGTAGATGTTGGGGTCGAAATAGCGGCGCATCGCAGGGCTGCAGCCGCCACCGGGGCCACCATGCAGAACAACAACGGGAATGCCTTCGGGGTTGCCGCATTGCTCGACATAGATGCGGTGGCCGTCGCCCACATCCAGCACCTGCTGATCGAATGGATCAATCGGTTGGTAAAGATGGGCGCTTGCGCGCTTTTGTCCTACGACTTTGTCCATATCCAACCTATATCGCGTATCAGACCTAACTACCATGACACGAGGGCGCAAAATGTCAGCCACCAATACCGTCGATGCAGGAGAAATCGCCAAGTTTGAGGCGATGGCCGCAGAATGGTGGGACCCCAACGGCAAATTCAAGCCGCTACATATGATGAACCCGGTGCGTCTGGACTACGCAACAGGCCAGATCGCAGCAGAGTTCGGGCGCGACATGAAGGCCGATCAGCCATTCAAGGGGCTGCGCATTCTGGACATCGGCTGCGGCGGCGGGCTGCTGTGCGAACCCATGGCCCGGCTGGGGGCCACCGTCGTGGGTGCCGACGCGGCAGAGCGCAATATCCCCGTGGCACGTCTGCACGCCGCACAGTCGGGCCTGACCATCGACTACCGGCACACAACGGCAGAGGCGCTGGCGGCCGCGGGCGAACAATTCGACGTCGTGCTGAACATGGAAGTGGTGGAACATGTAGCCGACCCATTGGGCTATCTGACAGCCTGCCAGCAGTTGCTGAAACCCGGCGGGTTGCACCTGTGTTCAACGATCAACCGCAATCCCAAAAGCTTTGCCATGGCGATTGTCGGGGCGGAATACATCATGCGCTGGCTGCCCAAGGGCACACATGAATGGTCGAAGTTCATCACCCCGGATGAGCTGTTTGCCCTGATGGAACAGGCCGGGATGACCCCGGTTGACCGCAAGGGTTACGTCTTCAACTTTGCGAAATTCACATGGTCGATCTCTGACAGGGACTTGTCAGTGAACTACGTCACGGCTGCCACGAAGCCCGGTGAGTAGCCAGACGTGGGCCATATTGCGCAGCCTTGGTGAGACGAAGATCACTCAAACTTGCTCAATTTCAGGCGCATTTCGCGCAAAACCGGCAACACCAGACGC
>JAHDGO010000009.1:13363-15696 GCA_020627605.1 Yoonia sp. | reverse complement strand
CCAGACGCACCTTGTCAGCACCGACTTGGCCCACAACGTCCTCAATCACCGGGGCAATTGCGGCAAGGGCTGCATCACGGGCTTTTTGGCCTGACGGGCTGATCGCGACCATCTTGCGGCGCGCATCATCCCAGTCCGGGCGGACATGCACCCAGCCCGCCCATTCCAGCTTGTGCAATGTGTTGGTCATCGCACCGCGCGTCAGATGAAAGGTCTTTGCCAGTTGCGCAGGGCTACGCTCTGCCCCTGCATGGGCCAGATGGTTGAGCACCGAAAAATGCGACAGCTCCATCCCTTTGGGCAGGACTTTTGCCACGCTGGCGCGCGCCAATTGATCCACCACCAGAATTTCGCTGAAAAGCGAAACCGCGAGGTTGCTGGCGTTTTCCGACATTAAGGGCCTTCAAAAGGACGATCATGGGTCAGCGCGGCAATGCGCTGTCGGCTTTGTGCCACCTTCGACAGGTCAAGATCAACCAAGGCGATGCCGGGGCCAGTGCCCATATCCACCAAGACCTCACCCCATGGCGCGACGGCCATGCTGTGCCCGTAGGTCTGCCGCGGTTTGCCTGCTGATGTGGCATGGGTGCCTGTTTGTGCAGCGGCCAGCACATAGGACCCTGTTTCGATGGCCCGCGCACGCAAAAGGGCCTCCCAATGGGCGGCACCGGTGACAGGCGAAAAGGCAGATGGCACGATCAGCACCTCGGCCCCGGCCTGTGCCAGCGCGCGGTAAAGATAGGCAAAGCGCAGATCATAGCAGATACTCAGCCCGATTTTGGCAAATGGGGTATCGGCGACCACGGCCTGCCCGCCAGGACGATACCCGGCAGATTCGCGATAGGTTTCCGTGGCAGACACCGCGACATCGAACATATGTATCTTGTCATAGCGCGCCACGATCTGCCCGGCGGGATCAATCAGCAATGACCGGTTGGCAAACCGCCCGTCAGTGTCATCTGTCTTCAGGGCAAGCGATCCGATAGACAGCCAGACACCGTGGCGCACAGCGGCCTCTCTGAGGCCGGCAAGTGTCAGGTCATCCACCTCGGGCTGCAGAACTTTTGACTGATGTGCCCGGTCCTGTGACACACAGTTTGTCACCTCTGGCGTCAGGACAAATCCTGCGCCTTGCCGCGCTGCATCTGCGATCATCTGAACGGTGCCCGGCAGGTTCGCTGCCGGGTCGTCGCCCACGTTCAATTGCAGCAGCGCCGCCTTCATGCGGCGAGCATGGCGTCCAGTTTGCCGCCACGCTCCAGCGCCATCAGGTCATCGCAGCCGCCCACATGGGTGCCATCGATGAAAATCTGCGGCACGGTACTGCCACCATTGGCGCGCTGGATCATTTCGGCCCGGCGCGCAGGCTGAGCAGAGATATTGACCTCTGAAAAGCTGACGCCTTTGGATTTCAGCAGGCGCTTGGCCATAAAGCAAAAGCCGCAGGTCGGTTTGGTATAGATCTCGATATTGGCCATCCGCGGCCTCCTTCCATCAAAGTTGCCCCTGATTTAGGTATCTTTGACCACCCGCGCCAGTGTCACAATCGACACGTTTTCGGCACCGGCCTGATAGGCTGCCTCTGTCCCGGCGGCAAGGGTCGCACCGGACGTCATGACGTCATCGACAAGAATGACCCGCTGACCCGCAATCTGCGCGAGGCGCTTGGGATGCGGGACGATGGCACCAGACAGTTGCGCAAAGCGTGCGTCGCGGCTGTGCCCTTCCAGCGCGCGGGTGCGTTTGGGCCGTTGCAGCGCGTCCAGACAAAGCGGCCAGCCCAGTTGCCGCGCCATGCCCTGTGCCAGCACTGCCGATTGGTTGTAACGCCGCCGCGCCAGCCGCGTCCAATGCAGTGGCACCGGCACCAGCACGGCAGGCTCTACCGCGATATCCCGTACCCTTTGCGCCATCCAGCGAGCCAGCGCTGGGACAAAATCCGTCCTGTCCCCGTGTTTCAACCCCAGCACCAGCCGCCGCCCCACGCCGGTATAGGCCAGCACAGCGCGCCCCCGGTGCCACGGCCGCGCGATGGTCATGCAGTCGTCGCATTGGACCGCCTCGCCAGTGTCCTCCCCAGGCAGCGGCGTGCCGCAGGTGTCGCAAACCAACCCGCCGATGAACTGTGTCTCCGCCCAGCAGGTGCCGCATAACCCGTGCTCTGTCTCCGTCTGGACGTCACAGGCGACGCATTGCGCCGGATAAATCGCCCTGATGATGCTTTGCATCCGCATGATTGCACCCTATCTGACGCGCATGAGCATGCCCCAACTGATCGACCGCGCGGCCCTGTTGCGCAATCGCGCCCGCGCCACACCAGATGCCTTGTTCCT
>JAHDGO010000009.1:0-13353 GCA_020627605.1 Yoonia sp. | reverse complement strand
CAGGAGCAGGCCGCCGAGGAACTGCAAGAAAGACTGAACGAGGTTAACAGAACCTTTACATCAGTCGCGATTGTCACCGGATTTGCGGATTTCTGGGCGATGCGCTTTCCTGACGCCACGATCATTGCTGATGATGACACCCTTGATCTGCAACCACAGGCCCATGACCTGATCATCCATGCCATGTGCCTGCATTGGGCCAATGATCCGGTGGGCCAGCTGGTACAGGCGCGGCATGCCCTGCAACCTGACGGGCTGCTTTTGTGCAATTTCCTTGGCGGGCAGACCCTGCATGAATTGCGGGCCGCATTGGCAGAGGCAGAGGCGACGGTCACCGGCGGGCTGTCGCCCCGCATCGCGCCGATGGGCGAGATTCGCGATCTTGGCGGGCTGTTGCAGCGGGCGGGCTTTGCCTTGCCGGTGGCCGACAGCGCGCCCATCACGGCAAGCTATGTCAACGCGTTTCACCTGATGCACGACCTGCGCAAGATGGGTGAGAACAACGCGCTTTCCGACCGCATCAAACATCCCACCCGGCGCAATGTCCTGACAGAGGCGGCCTGTATCTACGCCGACAACTTTCGCAACGATGAAGGCCGCGTCGATGCCACGTTTGAGGTGATCACGCTGACCGGCTGGGCGCCCTCGACCGATCAGCCGCAACCACTGCGCCCCGGCAGCGCCACAACGCGGCTGGCCGATGCGCTGGGCACAACAGAGAAACCCTTTGATCGGTCCAAAGATTGACGCGGGCCGTATTCCGTTTAACTCCACCCTTAATCGCGCTACCAAAGGACGATGACAATGTTCGATGCCCAAGGCCAGAATGACGTGCGCCCGGCGGTCTGCCCGGCCCATGCCAGTGCGGATCACCCGCCGATCAAGCCTGCGCGCGTGGGCATCCTGATCGCCAACCTTGGCACGCCCGATGGCACCGATTACTGGTCGATGCGCCGCTATCTGAATGAATTCCTGTCAGACAAGCGCGTCGTGGATTATTCCGCATGGATCTGGCAACCGCTGTTGCAGCTGATCATCCTCAGCAAACGTCCCTTTTCATCCGGTGCGGCCTATAAATCCATCTGGAATGAAGAAGATGATGAAAGCCCGCTTCTGACCATCACGAAAAAGCAGACAGCCGCGATCAAGGCCCAGATGGTCGCGCGTTACGGTGATGATGTGCGGGTCGATTTCTGCATGCGCTACGGCAACCCGTCGACCAAATCCAAAGTGCGCGAGATGGTCGCGGACGGCTGCACCAAGATCCTGTTCTTTCCGCTGTACCCGCATTACGCTGGTGCGACCTCTGCCACCGCGAATGATCAGTTCTTTCGCGCGCTGATGGATGAAAAATGGCAACCGATTGCCCGCGTGGTCGAACCCTACTTTGAAGAGCCCGCCTATATCGAGGCGCTGGCCCAATCCATCGAACGCGCCTATGCGGCAGCGGACACGCGGCCAGAGAAGCTGATCTGTTCCTATCACGGTGTGCCGGAACGCTATCTGCGCGAGGGTGACCCTTACCATTGCCAGTGCCAGAAAACGACGCGGCTTTTGCGCGAACGTCTGGGATGGGACAAGACAGAGATCGTGACCACCTTTCAGTCCCGCTTTGGCCCCGAAGAATGGCTGAAACCCTACACGGTTGAGGAAGTCGCCCGTCTGGCCGAGGAAGAGGGCGTCAAGAACATCGCCGTCTGTGCGCCTGCTTTCTCTGCCGATTGCATCGAAACGCTGGAAGAGATCAACGAAGAGATCAAGGAAAGCTTTGAAGAGGCCGGTGGCGAACATTTCACATACATCCCCTGCCTGAATGACGACCCGGCGCATATCGATGCGCTGTCAGGGGTGATCACCAAGAACCTGCAGGGCTGGCTGGACTAGGCCCGAGAATCGCCTCGGCGGTTTTGGTGACGGATCGCGCCGTCTTGGCCGAAACGATTGATTGTTCTCAAATTGGCATCAATAATAGGGCCAGGCGGAGGGGTATCGTCGCGGAAACCATTGAAATTCCGCGTAAATCTTGGGCATAGGACACAAGTTTCCCTACACTCGCCGCATTGGAACCATATTTCTCGGGCAGGTTCACTGAGGATTTGTAGTTTTGTTTCGAGTTGCGCCACGGTTTTTGGTGCTGGGATCGGTGAGAATGAATGTAGCGGCCAATACTGACCTAGAAAGTTCGGTTCAGCAGGGGAGCGAGGCTCTTCCAGCGGGAACGAGTCTGCTTGATGATCAGTTCAAGATCGAACGCCCGCTCAGCAATGGCGGCTTTGGGATCACCTATCTGGCAAGGGACCATTACCTTGGCCGGGATGTCGTGATCAAGGAATGCTATCCAGAGGTCTTTTGCCGCCGTGTCGGTAAAGAGGTTCTGGTCCGCTCTGACCAGCACGAAGACAAATATCGCACCATCGTCGAAATGTTCATGCGCGAGGCGCGCAGCATCGCCAAGATGCGCCATCCGAACATCGTCGGTGTGCACCGCATTTTTGAGGACAACCAGACCGCCTATATGGTGCTGGACCTGATCCATGGGCGCGACCTGCTGAGCATCATCAAGCAGGAACGCGAGCGTCTGACACCGCCACAGGTCAAGGAAATCCTGATCAAGCTCTTGGATGCGGTCGATCTGGTACACCAGAACGATCTGCTGCATCGCGATATCTCGCCAGATAACATCCTTCTCGATAAATGGGGCAGTCCTGTCCTGATCGACTTTGGAGCCGCCCGCGAAGAGGCCAGCCGCGAAACCCGTGCTGTGTCATCGGTGCTGGTGGTCAAGGACGGCTATTCCCCGCAGGAATTCTACTTTGCTGGCGGCAAGCAAGGCCCAAGCAGTGATCTTTATGCGCTGGGCGCAACCTTCTATCACCTGATCAGCGGCGAAGCCCCACCCAACAGCCAGACACGCATGGCAGAGTTTGCGGGCAACAACCCTGACCCCTGTGAGCCGCTGACCGGGCGTTTTCCCGAATATGATGATGATTTCCTGCAAGCCATCGACAAGGCCATGCAGATCCTGCCCAAGGCACGTCTGCAGTCCGCGCGCGAATGGACAAACCTCATCAACAAGGAAGAGGTGCGGGTCAAATCCCTGACACCGCGATCAAAGGCCGATTTGGGCAAGGTGCTGACCCGTCTGGTGTCGGAAACCAACGAATATGTGCTGAATTCGCAACCGCGCGCGGCCAAGGATCAGCCGCCGATGCCGACACCGGTCGATAGGGTCAATTCCAAGCCCGAGTGGGCCGACGAATTCAACCGCGAGACCTCGGAAAGCATTGGGGTCAAACCAACCTCTCAACCGATTTCACAGGATGTCGGCAAACTCGCCGTCCCAGAGCGGGAGCGCAAACGCGGCATTCTGGGCTGGCTCAGCAAGCGCTGATCTGACCTGATACGAGAAAAGGCGCACCGCAGGGTGCGCCTTTTTTGTTGCGGTTCTGGGCCGTCTCAGATCAGCAGAACCTGCGTGCCAACCTGTGTCAGGCTGTACAGCTCTGCGATCTGTTCATTGTAAAGACCGATGCACCCGTTCGATGACCGGCGTCCGATCTTGCGCGTGTCATGGGTGCCGTGGATGCGGTAGTATTGCCATGTCAGGTGCAACGCATGTGTACCCAGCGGGTTGTCAGGACCCGGCGGGACAAAATCAGGCCATTCAGGGTTGCGCAACTTCATCGCCGGTGTCGGCGCCCAGCTTGGCCCCTCAACCTTGCGGGTGATCGAGGTGCGCCCGGTACGCGTCAGGTCCTGCGTCAGCGGCACGCTGGTCGGGTACAGCTTGTAGATCGACTGATCCTGTGACCAGTAGTGCAAGGCGCGCGACTGGATATCCACAAGGATCGCGCCATTGTCGAGGTTGCTGAAATACGGCTGCCAGTCCAAAGAACGGAAGCTGGAGATATTCCGCCGTACCCCCTGGCTGATGTCGCTTTCAATTTCTGTCGTGTTCGCAGTCTGCGCAACAGCGCCGGTTGACACCATTGCAGCAGATGCCGCCAGAAAACCACGGCGTGTAAAATCGCTTTTTGTCATCATTATATCCCGAATTGCGTCCAATTCCGTTTCAATGCTGGTATCTAATGTGACTGATACAGCACTTCAATTCAAACATCCGTCATTGGTAAGCGTTCCATTGCCTGTGGGTTTGAAGTGTCACAGTCTTCCCGCTAAGGAAGGTGAACCAAAACGAAGCGAGATCCGCCATGTTGCGACGCGAGATGATCCTTGGGCTGGCTGCTGCTGGTCTGACCGCCTGTAGTTCAGCACCTCGGCGCCCTTTGGGGCCTGATGGTCTGCCTTTGCCGGTGGCCTACCGTATCGCACCGGGGGAAGAGGCCGCGGTGCAGTTCCGTATGCTGGACAGCGTCAATGCGCTGCGTCAGCAGGCTGGCGTGCCGCCGGTTGAATTGAACGCGGCACTCAACGCAGCCGCCGCAACCCATTCACGTGATATGGCTGTGCAGAACCGGCCATGGCTGTTCGGCTCTGACGGGTCCAGCCCGCTGGACCGCGCCCGCCGTGTCGGTTTCCCCGGACGGCTGTTGGGTGAAAACATCTCTGAATCGTTTGAATCCGAGTTGCAGACACTTGCGGCATGGATGGCGCAGCCGGATACGCGGACCGTTGTCCTTGATCCAGACGCGCGGTCCATGGGCTTTTCATGGTTTCAGGAAGAATCCGGGAAACTCTGGTGGACCATGAACATGGGCAGCGACCCCAGCGTCAGCCGCCCCATCGCCAGCGCGGCGTTCTAGGCGTAGAGGAAAATCTGCGTTCCGTTCTGCACCATGACATAGATTTCTTCCATCTCGTCATTGGTCACAGCGATACAGCCCCATGTCCAATCCGGCGTGCCGCGCCAGCGGTCGGGTGTGCCATGGATAAAGATATCACCGCCGGGTTTGACGCCTTTGGCCTTTGCCGCAGCAATGTCATCGGCATTCGGGTATGAAATGCCAAGCGACAGGTGAAAGCTGCTGTTGGGATTGCGCCGGTCGATCAGATAGGCCCCTTCGGGTGTTTTGCCGTCGCCTTCCTGTTCCTTGTGCCCGGTTGGCGCAAAGCCCAGTTCAAAGGTGTATTCCTTGAGCAATGTCGTGTGATGCAGCAATTGCATCCGTCGCGCGGTCTTGAACACCTGAATGCGTGTCACCTCTGGCCCGGTATAAACCGGCAACCCGGTCGAACATGCCGCAAGGCCCAAGGCCCCGCCAATCACCACATTGCGTCTTGAAATCATGTCTCTGCCCATCGTTACGGTCTTTGCCGTTTCACAGGTGTTTAATGCACAATCGTGGCAGAAGGTAGACAAACCATTGTCCAAGGCATCATTTTCGCGTGAAACCCGCGACAACCTCGACATGGGGTGACCAGCGGAACTGGTCCACAACCTGCACCCAGGGCATCACAAATCCGGCGTCAACCAGCGTTGCGGCATCGCGGGCAAAGGTAACGGGATTGCAGGACACCATCGCGATTGTGCCGATCTCAGCCGCGGCCAGTGTGGCAATCTGCGCCTCGGCCCCGGCGCGGGGCGGGTCGATCACCGCTGCCTCAAAGCCTGCCAATTCGTCAGGCTCCAGCGGGCGGCGGAACAGATCGCGGGCCTCTGTGGTGACCCGGCGCAACTGATGCCCGGCACGCCAGCCACGATCGAGGGCGGCGGTCATGGCCGCGTCACCTTCAACGGCGTGGACCTCGGCGCGTTTGGCCAGCGGCAGGGTGAACGTCCCGCATCCGGCGAAGAGATCGACGATGCGCCCGGCGCGCGTCGTGATCTCTTCCACCGCCGCCAGCAGCGCGGCCTCACCATGCTTTGTGGCCTGCAGAAAGGCACCGGGCGGTGGCACAACATCGGTGCCGCCGAAATCCTGCGCAGGGGGGTGAATGGTGACAACAGGTTCGTCGTTCCACACCAACCGCGACAGCCCATGCTGATTGGCAAGCGCTGCCAATGCGACACGCATCTGCGGGGTCAGGTCCTTGTCCGTGGCGACCAGCACGTCAGGCCCATGGTCGGTCTCTGTCACGGTCAGATCAATTTCGCCCTTGCGGGAGGCGGCAATCAGCGTCAGCGCCTCCAGCGCGGGAAAGCTGGCAATCAGGGCAGGGGTCAGCAGCTGGCAGTCAGGCACCTGCACCAATGTGTCAGAGGCGCGGGCGTGAAAGCCGACCATCGCGCCCTTCTTGGTGCGGCGGCCAGACAGTTTCGCCCGGCGGCGCGATTTTGCGGGGGAGGTCGTGATCGGGCGGAAATCCGGGGTCAGCCCCCGCGCAGCCAGCGCCTTGATCACGATGTCCTGCTTCCACGCGGCAACAAAGGCATCTGTGGCATGTTGCATCGCACAGCCGCCGCAGGATTTGAAATGACGGCAAGGCGGGCTGACCCGGTCAGTCGAGGGCGTCACGATGCGCAGCGTGCCGTCCTGCGCAACCTCGACCTCTTCCCCCGGCAGAACACGCGGCAGCAGCGATTGCCCGTCAGAGGCACGACCCATGCCAAGATGGGTCAGGCTTTCGATGGTCAGCATTTATTCCGCCGCGTCTTTCACGTTGATAAACCCACCCGATTGCCGGTTCCAATACCGGGCATAGAGCCCGCCCTTGGCCAGCAGATCGGTATGTGTGCCTTCCTCTACCACGCGGCCAGCGTCAAGCACGACAATGCGATCCATCTGCGCAAGCGTCGACAGACGGTGGGCGATTGCAATGACGGTCTTGTCACCCATGATCTTTTGCAGCGCGGACTGGATTGATGCCTCGACCTCACTGTCCAGCGCGCTTGTCGCCTCGTCCAGCACCAGAATGGGGGCATCTTTCAGAATGGCGCGCGCTATCGCGATACGCTGGCGCTGCCCGCCTGACAGCTTGACCCCGCGCTCGCCCAGATGCGCGTCATAGCCTTTGCGGCCCTTGTGATCGCGCAGGTCCTTGATGAATTCATGCGCCTCTGCCTGCATCGCGGCCGCTTCAATCTCGGCATCCGTGGCGTCAGGCTTGCCATAGCGGATGTTGTCGCGGGCAGAGCGGTTGAACATCGCGGTTTCCTGCGTGACCATCCCGATCTGACGGCGCAGGCTTTCCTGCGTGACATCCCGCAGATCGTGACCGTCAACAGCAATCCGGCCTGCCTCGGTATCATAAAGCCGCAGAAGCAAGGCAACCAGCGTGGATTTGCCAGCACCCGATGCACCAACAAGACCCAGTTTTTCGCCCGGTTTGACAGTCAGGCTGACATCACTCAGGCCGCCGGGACCCCCGCCATAGCTGAAGGTGACATCCTTGAATGTGATCACACCCCGATCCACCACCAACACCTTGGCATCTGGTGCGTCGGTCAGCGTATGGGCTGGCGACAGGGTGTGCATGGCATCCTCAACCTCACCGACATTGGCGTACATGCCCAGCAGGGTGAAACTGACCCATCCGGTCATCTGCGACAGCCGCAGGGAAATCGCACCAGCCGCGGCAATGTCACCAGCGCTCGCCGCGCCCACCGACCAGAAATAAAGCGTGGCCCCTACCAAAATCACCGGCAATAGCCCGGCCAGTGTCATCAGCCAGAACCGAAAGGTGGCGGACAGCCAGCCAAAGCCTACAGCGCTGCGCCAGAAGGTCGCCATGGCGTCAATCGCCGCGCGATCCTCATGGGCATCATGGGCAAAGAGCTTGACTGTCTTGATATTGGTGATCGTATCCACGACCTGCCCGGTCACCATCGCCCGGTTCGCCGCCCGCGCCTTGGACCTGGCGCGGATGCGCGGCATGAAATAGCGGATCATCCCGATGTAGGCCATCGCCCAGACGCCCAGCAGCAGGGCAGAGCGGGCATCAACCGTAAACAGCAGCACAACCGATCCGATCAGCGACGCCAGCGCAAAGGCCACCGTGTGGATCATGTCCACCACAAGATCGCTGGCGGCCCGCGCCGCCTGCATTTGCTTTTGCGCGATGCGGCCCGCGAAATCATCGTCGAAGAATGTGACGGACTGCCCCAGCGAATGGCGATGCAGCCGCGACAGGATCAGATTGCTCAGCGCAGGGCCAACAACCACGGCCTGCAGGACACCGGACAGACCCAATATGATCGGGCGCAGGACGACAAAGAACGCCGTAACCCCTGCGAGCAGCATGACGTTCTGTCCAAAGAAACCGTCGCCCGGGCTGGCAAGGGCCGCATCAATCACCCAGCCCAGCATCAATGCCGTCGCGACCTCCAGCGTGCCGGCCAAGGCAGAGACGATCGCGGCCAGCCAAGTGACCTTGCCGCTGCCCTTCAGGCACCATCCCAAGAATGCCAAAAGCGTGTTGGGCGGTGATCCGTCGGCATATTGGAATGGGTCGATCCAGCGTTCCGGTGTCATTCTGCTACCTGTGCATCACGGCCCAGAAACCCGCCAGACTGGCGGGCCCAGAACCGTGCATATTGTCCTTCTGCCGCCAGCAGCGCCTCATGAGTGCCATCCTCGACGATGCGCCCCTGATCCATGACGATGATCCGGTCCATGCGGGCGATGGTCGACAGGCGGTGCGCGATGGCGATCACGGTCTTGCCTTCCATCATGCCGTAAAGCGTCTGCTGAATTGCGGCCTCGACCTCGCTATCTAGCGCGCTTGTCGCCTCATCCAAGAGCAGGATCGGCGCATCCTTCAGCATCACCCGCGCCAAGCTGATCCGCTGCCGCTGTCCGCCTGACAGCTTCACGCCGCGTTCGCCCACCTTGGCGTCATAGCCTGTACGACCTTCGCTATCCTCCAGGCCCAGAATGAAATCATGCGCCTCGGCCTGTTTGGCGGCTGCAATCACCTGATCCTCGGTTGCGTCGGGATTGCCATACAGGATGTTGTCGCGCACCGACCGGTGCAAAAGCGCACTATCCTGCTGCACCACACCAATCGCGCGGCGCAGGCTGTCCTGCGTGGCCGCCGCGATATCCTGACCATCAATCACGATGCGGCCCTTTTCAGCGTCGTAGAACCGCAGGATCAGTTTCACCAACGTCGACTTCCCGGCGCCTGACTGGCCCACCAGCCCGACCTTTTCCCCCGGTGCAATTGACAGGCTGATCTGATCCAGACCGCCTGTCTGCTTGCCATAGTGATGCGACAGATCTTCGATCTGGACACTGCCATCCTTGACCGCCAGCTGCACCGCACCGGCGCGATCATGCAGCGTGACCGGCTGGGCGATGGTTTCCATACCTTCCTTGACCACGCCCAACTGACGAAAGAAATCCGACATCGCCCACATGATCCAGCCCGACATGGCGTTCAGCCGCAGCGCCAGCGTCGAGGCCACCGCCACCAGACCCAGTGACGCCGCGCCGCCCAGCCACAGCCAGATCGCCCAGCCCACAACCCCGACAACCAGCACACCGTTCAGCAGCATCAGCCCGGCGTCCATCATCGTATAAAGGCGCATTTCGTACTGAAACGTCTGCCGCGCCTCTTCGATGGCCTCTTTGGCGTAATCGACCTCGCGGTCGTGATGGGCAAACATCTTGACCGCGTGGATGTTGGTGTAGCTGTCGACCACGCGGCCCGTGACAGCACTACGTGCGTTCGATGCAGCCTCTGACGCAGGCGTGATCCGTTTGACGACCCAGCGCAGCAGGAACAGATAGGGGATCAGCCAGAACAGCAGCGGGATCACCAGCCGCAAATCGGCCTGACCCAACAGGATCAGAGCCGCAAACACATAGGCGATGGCATAGGTGATCGCATCGAACAGTTGAAATACCACAGCCCCTGCCGCAGGCGGCGTCTGCATGATCCGGTTGGCGATCCGGCCTGCAAAATCATCCTCAAACCAGCCCACGGACTGGCGCAGCACATGCCGGTGCGCCCGCCAGCGTACCAGCGTGCCGAAGTTTGGCAGGATGGTATTGTTCAGCAGCATGATCTGCACGACATGGATCGCCGGACGCGCCGTGAGGATCAGCACGGCGACCAGGATCAGCTCTGCGCCGCTTTGCGCCCAGACCTCTGCCGGGGTGCCGCCGCCAAGGATATCCAGCAAGCGCCCCAGATAGGCCAATAGCCAGATTTCAATGATGGCAATGACGATCGAAAGCGCCCCGGTCAGAAGGAACACACCGCGAAACGGCTCTGCGTATTCACGCAGAAACGGATAGAGCCGCTTGGGCGGTGTGTCGGTCTCTGTGTAGGTCACATAGGGATCGACAAGACCTTCGAAAAACCGAAACATGTGCTTGCCTGCTGAAATGCGAGACACCCGCTATAGCAAAGGTTGACCTAAAGGAAAACCAGGACCGAGAAGGCAGCCAGCGCCAGCGCCATCACGCGCATGAAGATGCGCCATGCCGCCGAGTTTTTCAGCAAATAGGCAAGCAGACTGCCAGCCGTGGCCCAGAACAGGCAGACCCCCAGATTGAGCGTCGAGAATGTCAGCGCCAGCATCGTCGCCTGCCGCATTGGCGGCAGCGCGATGACATAGGCGGTGGCCGAAAGGGCGACGGCCCAGACCTTGGGGTTGACCCACAGGAACAGCACCGCCTCGACAAACGTAAACGGCCGGTCTGATTGCTTTTTGCGCGCGGGATCCGCATGCCACAGCTGGTAGGCCATCCACAAAATCCAAAGACTGGCGACGATCTTCAGCACCAGACCCAGCACCGGCAGGGCCGCGATCAATGCCCCCACACCAGCCCCGGTGACAAAGGCAATGACACCAACGCCCAGCGCCACGCCCAGCACATGCGGGATTGTCCGCTGAAATCCGAACCGCGCCCCTGACGATGTGATCAGGATGACATTTGGCCCGGGCGAAAACAGCCCGAAGAACACGAACCCGAAGAGAGGCAAAAGATCACTCAAGCAGTTGCGCCTTGGTCAGGGTAAAGCCGGATGCGATCCACCGCGCCTCTGCCGCTTTCAGCGCGTCGCCCAAGGCGGGGCCTGACAGTGCGGGCATCAGATCAGTGGCTTTGAGCGGGAAGGCCTGTTGGGCTGCCATGGCAACGGCTTGCAAATCATCCTGGCTGACCGGCTGCGCCAGCGCGGCAGATTGCACCAGCAGGGCATCGCGCCCCTGTGCCGGACCATGGCGATAACTGATTTCAATCGGGGACACCCCGCTGCCGATCTGCGCCAGATATGCGGCCTGCACCTTGGACAGTCGCATTGCATCCTCTGGCTGACCACCGATCATGGCCAAACGGCGCAAAGGGTCTGGGGCGATGTCTGTCTCTGCCTCCAGATGGATCAGAACGGCAAGAGGTCCAGCCTCCGCACCGGGCAGTACCTGCGCCAGCGCGCCGGTCGAGGCCATTGCCGCCAGCGCCGGGGCCGGATCAGGGGCGGCCAGCAATTTGAGCATCTCTGCCGTGACCCGTTCAACCGATAGCGATTGCAGCCCTGCGATATGCGCGGCACAGGCGGCAAGCCCGTCAGCATCCGGGCCCTCGGACGGGTCGCCATACCAGGCATAGAACCGGAAGAAGCGCAGGATGCGCAGGTAATCTTCTTTGATGCGCTGGGCTGCATCCTCGATAAACCGGATGCGCCGGGCGTGCAGGTCCGGCAGGCCGCCAAGCGGGTCGGCGACAGTGCCAGCAGAATCGGCATAAAGCGCATTCATTGTGAAATCACGCCGTCTGGCATCATCAGCAATTTCATCGGCAAAGACCACTGTGGCGCGCCGCCCGTCGGTGTCCACATCGCGCCGGAAGGTCGTGATTTCGTAAGGCACGTCATCCACCACCAGCGTCACCGTGCCATGCGCGATCCCTGTGGGGATCGCCTTGATCTTTGCTGCCTCGGCCAGCGCCATGACCTGCGCAGGCCGGGCGTCGGTGCTGATATCCAGATCGGCGACCAGTGCGCCCAGCAGCGCATTGCGCACACAGCCCCCGACAAACCACGCCTGATGGCCTGCATCGGTCAACAGGGCGCACACCCGCTGCGATGCGGCGTCCTGCAACCAATCTGCGGCGATACGTGTCATGCCATCCGCTCTGCCAGCGCGAAAAGCATCCGGGCGGTTGCGCCCCAGATGTAATAGGGTCCGAAGGGCACCACGTAATACTGGCGGCGGCGGCCTTGCCAGTGACGGCCCTCAACGCGGTAGCGCGCGCGGGCCAGCAGATGCGCCAGCGGAACCTCAAACACCTCGCTGACTTCGCCAGCCTCGGGGCGGATATCGAAATCGCTGCGGATCAGACCCAATACGGGGGTGACATGGTAGTTGGTGACAGTCTGATGCGCGGGCAACATGCCCAGCACGTCGACCAGATCAGGGGGCAGGCCAATTTCTTCCTGCGCCTCGCGCAGAGCGGCGGCGATGGGCGAGGCATCGGTCGGGTCCTGCCGCCCGCCGGGAAAGGCGATCTGGCCGGGATGATGCTTCAGCCTGGCAGAGCGTTTGGTCAGAACGACAGTTTCACGCGCCGCCGAAATGCCAACCAGCACACCCGCAGGCGTCAGGCGGCAGTCTGGCGCAGCTGTGTCGGGGTTCAGGTCAAAGTCTGACGACACGCTGCCCTGATGGGACAGCGCATCGGTCAGACGTTGGCGCAAATCAGGCACTGGCGTCCTTTGCCGCCTCAAACCCCAGCGTGGCCGGATCAAAGACATAGTGCGACCCGCAGAACTGACAGTCGGCCGTCACCGTGCCTTCATCCGTGACCATGGTGCCGATGTCCTTGGCAGAATAGATCGACAGGCTTTGCCGCACTTTATCTTCCGAACAACTGCAACCAAACTTGATCGGTTGTGCGTCGTAGACGCGTGGCTGTTCTTCGTGGAACAGGCGTACCAGCAGGTCCGTTGGTGCAACCGTCGGGCCGATCAGCTCCAGCTCTTCAACAGTGTCCAGCAGCAGGTTGGCGCGGTTCCAGTTTTCACCTTCTTCGGCATCCAGAATATCCGTGGCACCCAGCAAACCTTCCTCGCCAGAGCCGCCTTCGCCGGTGACATGGGGTGAGGCTTTGGGCATGTGCTGCAACATCATGCCGCCAGCACGCCAATGGGTGTCTTCGCCGGGCAGTTGTGACTGGCCATAGGTCAGGGCAAAGCGGGTCGGCAGCTGTTCGGACTGGGCGAAATAGGTTTCCGCACAGGACGACAGCGACCCGCCAGCGATTGGCGTGATCCCCTGATAGGGGGTCATCCCCTCACCCTGGTCGATCAGGATGGCGAAATAGCCGTTGCCCAACTGGCTGAACGGATCGGCGGTTTCGTCCAGACGCTCGGCATCAAATGACGCATAGGCGCGGATGCGTGCCGGTTCACCGTCCTTTGTCGGGCCATAGTAATCGGTCGCAATCAGGCGGGCCGGGCCAGAGCCGCGCACCTGCAACGACAGTTTCCAGCGCAGTTTCACCG
>JAHDGO010000413.1 GCA_020627605.1 Yoonia sp. | reverse complement strand
GTGACCGATGCAGAGCGTGTGGCGGCGGGCCTGGATCAGGTGGCGGGCCTGAACGTTGTCATCAACTGCGCCGGGATCGTCACCACTGAAAAGACCCTTGGCCGTGACGGGCCGCATGGGCAGGACAGCTTTCAGCGGACCATCGACATCAACCTGTCAGGGACGTTCAACGTCGCACGCCTTGCGGCGGCCCGGATGGGTGCTGGCGGGGTGATCATCAACACGGCCTCTGTCGCGGCATTCGAGGGGCAAAGGGGGCAAGCGGCCTATGCGGCGTCAAAGGCCGGGATTGCCGGGCTGTCGCTGCCGATGGCCCGTGATCTGGCCCGTGTCGGCATCCGCGTGATGGCCATCGCACCCGGCATTTTCCGCACACCCATGCTGGAAAGTCTGGGGCAAGAGGTGATGGATGGGCTAGCCAAGGATGTGGTCTACCCCGCCCGGCTTGGCGATCCGGCAGAGTTTGCGGCAACGGCCCGGTTTATCTTGGAATGTGACTATCTCAATGGCACCACGGTCCGGCTGGATGGTGGGCTGCGCATGCCTTAGCCTGCCGCCTTTTCTTCCAGCGTCAGCCATTCCTCTTCCGCGTCCGACAGGGCCTGTTGCCGCGCGACCAGCGCATCGGTTGCCTTTTGGAACTTCACGGGTTCCTTGGTGAAAAGGTCCGGGTCTGCCAACAGCCCTTCCAGCTTGCCGATTTCGGCGGTCAGGCGGTCGATGACACCTGGCAGTGCGTCCAGACGGTGCCTTTCGGTAAAGGACAGCCCCTGAGATTTGGTCTTCTTTTCTGGCTGTTTGTCCTTTTTGGCCAAAGGCTTTGTCGCCTCTTTGGTTTCGGTGAAGTCACCGCCGCGTTGTGCCCGGTAGTCGGACCAGCCACCGGCATAGGCGACAGCCTGCCCGTTGCCCTCCATGGCAACGGTGGTCGTTGCGACGCGATCGAGAAAATCACGGTCGTGGCTGACAAGCAGGACCGTGCCGTCATATTCGCCCAGAATATCCTGCAGAAGGTCCAGCGTTTCGATGTCCAGATCGTTGGTGGGTTCATCCAGCACCAGAAGGTTGCTTTCCCGCGCCATCAGCCGCGCGAGCAGCAGACGCGCCTTTTCCCCGCCGGACAGCGCCCGCACCGGCGCGCGCGCCTGCGCCTCGTCAAAGAGGAAATCCTTCAGGTAACCAACCACATGCCGTGGCGCGCCGCGCACCATGACCTGATCAGATTTGCCGGACACGCCCAGTTCGGGGTCATTTGCCAGATTTTCCCAAAGCGACATATCAGGGTTCAGCGCGGCGCGGGTCTGGTCAAAGACCGCGATATCAAGGTTGGTACCCAGCTTGACCGTGCCAGCATCAGGCGCCACCTGCCCCAGCAGCATCTTGATCAGAGTCGTCTTGCCCACGCCGTTGGGCCCGACAAAGGCAATGCGGTCGCCCCGCTGCACCGTCAGATCGAAGCTCTTCACGATGGATTTGCCGTCATAGGCCTTGGTCAGGCCAAATGCCTCTACCACCTTCTTGCCGGACTGGGCGCCGCCATCAAAGGCCATGGCCGCAGTGCCCTGCCGTTTGATCTGCGCAGCGCGTTCGGCCCGCAATTCCTGCAAGGCGCGCACCCGGCCCTGGTTCCGCTTGCGCCGGGCGGAAATGCCTTCGACGGCCCAGCGGGCCTCTGCCTTGATCTTGCGGTTCAGCTTGTGGCGCTGCTGATCTTCTTCCTCCCAGATCCTGTCGCGCCATTCCTCGAACCGGTCGAACCCCTGTTCGGCCCGACGGACCTGGCCCCTGTCGATCCACAAGGTTGCGCGGGTCAGCGCCTGCAGAAAGGCGCGGTCGTGGCTGATCAACACGAAGGCCGCGCGGGTCTGTTTGAGTTCATCCTCAAGCCAGGCGATGGCTTCGATATCGAGGTGGTTGGTCGGCTCGTCCAGCAGCATCAGTTCCGGGGCCTCGGCCATCAGCTTGGCCAGTGCGGCGCGGCGGCGTTCACCGCCAGATGCGGTGTTCACGTCGCCTGCGGGGTCGAATTTCAGACCTTCGGCCACCATCTCAACCTTATAGGCCTCTTCTGGTGACAACCCGCTGGCGGCATAGTCGCCCAAGGTCGCGCAGCCAGCCATGCTGGGGTCCTGTTCCATATAGCCCACCTGCACACCCGGCGTGGCGACGCGGGTGCCGCTGTCAGCCTGCACCAGCCCGGCCATGACCTTCATCAGTGTCGATTTGCCGGAT
>JAHDGO010000412.1 GCA_020627605.1 Yoonia sp. | reverse complement strand
AGACATGCACCCCTGGCCCGATCTGCGCGCCAAACAGACGCAACAATCCGCGCCGCCATGCCCAGAAGGGGCGCGGGCTGCACCTGAAAAGGGGCCAGACCATGGCCCAGAGCACGCGCTGCACATTGACACGCCGCGACCACGTCCGCTGCGCCCTGTTGGCGGCGACATCAACACGCACGCTCATGCCGGTACCGCCTGACCAGTGGGTGCGCGCATTTCGCTGTAAAGGCTGGCAAAGGCCGCAACCATGGCGGCGGGCGCGTAGTCGCGTGCCATCCAGTCCCGCCCGCGTGCGCCCATGGCGCGCAGATCCGCATCTGCCATCGCCGCGATCTCTGCCGCCAGATCGGCGCGGTGGAGATCGATGCAGCGCCCGCATCCGTGCCGCGCCACGTCCCGCCAGGGTGTCCCGGTCGTCGTCAGCACCGGCAGACCATGTGCCAGCGCCTCTGCCACGACAATCGCGAAATTTTCAGAATATGAGGGCAGTACGAAAAGATCTGCGTCTGCAAAAGCCGCTGCCTTCTCTGCCCCCTCAACATGCCCATGCAAACGCACGCGATTGCCCAGCGGCCGAGCGGCCTGCGCCACCTCTGCCACATGCGCTGGCGCGCCAGTCCCGTAAATGTCCAGCGTGAATGAGGCAGGCAGCGCCTGCAGCGCTTGCAACAACAGCGGCAGACCTTTCTTGGGGTGGATGCGGCCCAGATACATCAGCCGGGTCGCTCCGGCCCTGCGCGGTGTCCGTGGCGGCAGCTTGGGTATCTCCACCGCATTGGGGATCACCGCCTGCGCGATGCCAGGCAGGCGCGCGATGCCCATCGCGCCTTCGACAGGGGCGGTGACATGCAACGTGGTTCTGGCGGGACGCAGCCACTGCGCCAGATGCTCCATCCCCCGTTTCAGACGCTGTCGCGGCGCATCCGCCCAGCCAGCGGTCGCCATCAGCGCCCCGCGCGGCGACCAGACAACAGGTTTGCCCATCAGCTTTGCAAGCACCAATGTGGGCAGCGTCGGCATGCTGTAAGCGCCGGTCAGGTGCACCAGATCGGCCCAGCCGATCGCCCCCGGCAGGCGCGCCAGCAACCCCGGTGCCATGCTGTGCCCGGCCCAGCGGCGGCAATAGTCCACCGGGTACGGTAAATCAGCGGCCTGCACCCTTTCACGAACCTGCGGCCCGGCGGCGTCTGTTGTCAGGACATGCACCGTCATGTCAGGCCGCGCGGCGATCCCGTCGCAGATCGCCTTGACCGACCAGATCGGCCCACCCCAATAGGTGGCCGGATAATAGCTTGGTGTGACATGCAGGATGTTCATGCCGCGACCTCTGTCATTTGCGGCTGTCCGATGACGCGCGCAGGGTTACCCGCCACGGTGACCCCTGTCGGGACATCGCGCGTCACCACAGCCCCTGCACCAATGATCGCCCCCGCCCCGATCCGGCGGCATCCCGGCAGGATCACCGCGCGCATCCCGATCCAGACGCCGGCACCGATCACCTTGGGGCAAAGGGCTGGCAGGCGGCGCGGGTCACGCCCGTGATCGTGGGTGTAGATCACCACCTGCTCGGAAATCAGCACATCATCGCAAATCCGCAGACCACCGGTGTAATCCAGATGTACGTCCCGGTTGATCTGCACCCCGTCACCCACATCCAGCTGGCCACCCGGATGCTCGGCAGAGGCAGACACACCGGCCCAGACATAGCCTGCCTGCCCCCAGCTGATCTGATCCGGGCCGCGAAACGCGACACCGGCCTGAAACCGCGTGCCATCACCACAGGCCGCAAGGGCAGCCCGGTAGCGGCGCGTCGTCAGCCACAGGCCAAGCCGCCGCGTTGCGGCCCCACCGGCGCGCAGTGTGCGATCAAATATCCTGAAAATCATGCTGTGATCTCAACTCTTGCTTGGAAAATGTGGGGGTCGCGCGATAGCGCGGCAGGCAGAGCGTGATGACCGCAGCCATCAGTACCGCCTGCGCCGCCGCGCCCACGATGAACGCGCTGAAAGATGATTGCAGGCAGGCCTGCACGAACGGATAGACCAGCAGCGGATAGTAAAAAACCGCCCCGTGCCGCAGCACATGAGACGAGGCGAGGGTCGCCTCTTCCGCTCTGCGAAAGATCCAGCCCAACACGAAACCGACGCCCGCTCCGGCCCAGCCAAAGTTGATGAGGGCCTCACCGGGGCCTGTGACGTTAAAGGCGCCACCGGTCGGCAGGCCCATCAC
>JAHDGO010000411.1 GCA_020627605.1 Yoonia sp. | reverse complement strand
CAGTCACGGACGACGCGGTAGAGGTTTTTGCCAAGGCGCAAGCCGTCATCGACTTTACTTCACCTGCGGCCACCGTGGCATTTGCAGGCCTTGCCGCACAGGCCCGTGCGGTGCATGTGATCGGCACCACCGGCCTGTCAGAGGATGATCTGAAAGCCATCAACGCCGCGTCGCGTCACGCAGTCATCATGCGCGCCGGCAATATGTCTCTGGGGGTGAACCTTCTGGTGCAGCTGACCCGCAAGGTGGCTGCGGCCCTCGACGCGGATTTCGATATCGAAATCGTCGAGGCGCATCACAATCAAAAGGTCGATGCCCCGTCAGGAACTGCCCTGATGCTGGGCGAGGCCGCCGCCGAGGGGCGCGGCGTGCGCCTGAAAGACGTCAGCGACAGCGGTCGCGACGGCATCACCGGTGCGCGCAAGAAGGGTGACATCGGGTTCAGCGCCATCCGCGGCGGTGACATTGTCGGCGAACACGACGTGATCTTTGCGGCGGCGGGCGAACGGATCGTGCTGCGCCATCTTGCGACGGACCGGGCGATCTTTGCCCGCGGCGCGCTGAAAGCCGCCCTTTGGGGGCAGGATCAGGCCCCCGGTGAATACAACATGCTGGATGTCCTCGGCTTATAATCGCCTATTTTGCGGGCGATGTTTGAACCAGATCGCGGGTTTGCGCGTATACTTATTGTTCTCTGCCAGACGAGGTGCGCTATGAAATACGCTGCTTTAACACTGATCCTTGCCGCTTTGGCGGCCCCTGCCGCTGCCGACGGCTATGCGCCCATCAAGGATGAGGCGACGTTTCTGTCACTTGTCGAAGGCAAAGAGCTGAGCAATTTTCTGTACGGTGTCCGCCTGAAGGTTACACCAGACGGTCAGATCGACGGTTCTGCCGTAGGATGGGACATCGCAGGCACCTGGGCATGGCAGGACGGGTATTTCTGCCGGGAAATGTCTTGGGGCGGTGATCCGATCCCCTATAACTGCCAACTGGTCGAGGCACAGGGCAACGATCGCCTGCGCTTTACCGTCGATCAGGGCGCGGGGGACTCTGCCTCTTTCCGGTTGCGCTAACCCAGATCAGCGGTGCCATAGCGCAGGATGACGGGAACAATCAGGTCTTCCTCGTCCAGCAAATGCCGATCCAGCAGCTGTGCAAAACCAGCCAACTGGCCGTGAAACGCACCACTTGCGTCCTTCAGTGCCGTGGCCTCTGCCGGGGCCTGCAAGATCCCATTGGCGGCCTTGACGAAACCTGACAGGTTTTCGTCCAGCGCGTGGTGATCGGCATCCAGCATGGCAAACCCTGCCGCGATACGGGCGTCTTTCGCAGCCAGTTTCGGAAAGTAATGCACATCCTCAATCTTGTGATGTTCATGCAGACCGTTCACGAACATACCACCATAACGCGAGACCAGGGCGCGATATCGCTGCGGATCGGTTTCGCCATCAAGTGCGGCTTCTGTCGCGCTTTGCAATTCGTCCATCAGGCGACGGAACATCACATGACGATCCAGCCAGAACCGCACCAAGCCGTCAAACCCGGGGTCAGCGTCCCAGCCTGCACGGGGATAATCGTGCAGCAGGACCTGCAAGGCGTCAGGCAAACCGGTGCGGTCAACCAGATCTGTTGGCGGGATATTATTTGGTTCTTGGCGCATACCCAGCACTTAACGCCAAACGCCGCGCAGGGCCAACGCCGTGACGGATCGAATTTTGGCCAAATGTCAAAAAACAATAATGTTTGCATGGCGCACGGCAAATCATCAACTTCTTGCGCAGAACAGCGCCTGTTCTTCCACATTCTGACCTGCCGCAGGGTCAACGGCGGATTCATCTTGCCATTTTTGCAGTGAAAGCAAAGGATATGTGCACCTGCGCAGCAAATGCGCATCACAGCTAATGATTGCGTCCGTCAGAGACACAACAACAGGGAGACACTCATGACATTGAGAACAAAACTGCTCGCAACCACATCTGCGTTGCTGATCGCAAGCACCGGCGCGCTTTATGCCGACGGCCATGCGACCCACCCGGAGACCGGCGAAACGCTCGCCTCTGATCAAACATTCACCTATCGCGATCTTGACGAAAGCCCGTCGATTGACCCCGGCCTTGCCGAGGACAGCGCCGGTGGTGACATCCTGCGCGACCTCTTTGAAGGGCTCTACAATCAGGATGCCGCTGGCAACCTCGAACCCGGTGTCGCACTCAGCCACACTGTCAGCGACGACAACCTCGTCTACACATTCAC
>JAHDGO010000410.1 GCA_020627605.1 Yoonia sp. | reverse complement strand
TCATCCTGGGGATATGGGCGGGGAACTTTGAACAGCTTCAGATCGTGCCACTACTGATCGTCACGCCGCTCGTTTTCCTTGGCGGTTCTTTCTATTCCATCACCATGTTGCCCCCGGTCTGGCAGACGATCACGCTGTTTAACCCCGTGGTCTATCTGATCTCCGGGTTCCGCTGGTCGTTCTTTGGGACCGCTGATGTCAGCATCGGCGTGTCACTCTTTGCCATCGCGCTTTTCACCGGGGCCTGCCTCGCCATCATCTGGTGGATTTTCAAAACCGGCTGGCGGATCAGACAGTGAACCTTGCGCGGGTCGGAACAAGGGTTAAGTAAGCAGCATGAAACGCTTTATCCCCTTCATGAAATCAAAGCCTTTTGTCGCCATCATCCGGCTGCAGGGCGCCATCGCGAACTCTGGGCGCAGTCTGGACAATCCCAGTCTGGCACCCGTGATCGAAAAGGCCTTTTCCAAAGGCAAACCCGCCGCCGTCGCGCTGGAGATCAACTGCCCCGGCGGCTCTCCGGTGCAGTCGTCGCTGATCGCCGCGCGTATCCGGCGGCTGTCCGAGGAAAAGAAGATCCCTGTTTTCGCCTTTGTCGAGGACGTCGCGGCGTCTGGTGGCTATTGGCTGGCCTGTGCAGCGGATGAGATATTCATCGACGATTGTTCCATCACCGGTTCCATCGGGGTGATCAGCGCGAATTTCGGCGCGCATGAGGCGATTGACAAGATCGGGATCGAACGGCGCGTGCATACCGCCGGCAAATCAAAATCGATGATGGACCCTTTCAAGCCTGAAAAGCCCGCTGACGTCAAAAAGCTGAAAGGCTGGCTGGAGGATATTCACGCCACTTTCATCGACTACGTCAAATCCCGCCGTGGCAAGAAGCTGTCCGACAATCCTGATCTTTTCACGGGTGAGGTCTTTATCGGACAAAAGGGCATCGACGCTGGCCTTGCCGATGGCATCGGCCATCTGGCCCCGGTGATGAAACAGCGCTTTGGCGACAAGGTGCAGTTCCGCCGTTATGGGCAAAAGAAACCGCTGCTGGCGCGGTTCGGGGCGCAGATCGTCGATGACGCGGTAGCCGGAATAGAGGAACGCGCGGCTTTCGCGCGGTTCGGCCTGTGATCATCAAGGCGATCTTTGTCTTTCTGGCCTTCATGCTGGTGCTGGCCATGTTCGGGAAATGGCGCTTTCCGGGGCAGGCACGTCTGGCGCAGGCCAAATGCCCCAAATGCCTGCGCTACCGCATCGGCAAGGGCCCCTGCGTTTGCGAGAAACGCAAATGAAGGCGCTGGTGACAGGCGCAGGCGCGCGGCTGGGGCAGGCGATGGCGCTATACCTAGGGCGACGCGGCTATGACGTGGCGGTCCACTATGCAGGGTCCGAAGACGGGGCGAAAGCCACTGTCGCGCAGCTGCAGGCCATGGGGCGGCGCGCCGTCGCGCTGCAGGCCGACCTGCTGGACGAGGATGCGATGCAGGCGCTGTTGCCGCGCGCGGTTGACGCGCTGGAGGGGCCGTTCACCTGCCTGATCAACAATGCCTCTGTCTTTGAATACGACAATCTGGAAACCGGCACGCGCGACAGCTGGGATCGGCATATGGAATCCAACCTGCGCGCGCCTTTTGTGCTGACGCAGGTTTTTGCCGCTCAGGTGCCGCCTGCGAAACCAGACCAAAAGGGTGAACCCCTTGCACAGGGTCTTGTGATCAACATGCTGGACCAGCGCATTCACAAGCTGACGCCGGAATTTGCCAGCTATACGATCGCAAAAATGGGCCTTTGGGCGCTGACCCGCACAGCAGCACAGGCGCTGGCACCCAAGGTGCGGGTGAACGGGATCGGTCCGGGGCCGACCTTGCAGGGCCACAGGCAAAGCAAATCGCATTTTGATCGTCAGCGCGCGGCAACAATTCTGCGGCGCGGCGCAAACCCTGCGGACATCACGGCGGCGCTGGGATATTTCCTTGATGCGCCTGCAGTCACCGGGCAAATGCTGGCTGTTGACGGTGGCCAGCACCTGGCCTGGGAGACGCCGGATGTACTGGGTGTGGAGTAAGGGTGCGACAAGTTGTGCACCGCAAAAGCGCGCACTTCACGAAACTGTCACAAACCCCTGTTTTTCAACGATTTAATCTGTGCGTAATAAAAATTCCCTTTGTTTTCAACTGCTTGCGATTTAGCCTAAATTTTAGGCAAATCGAAGAAGCCTGCCAAAAACAACGAAAATTTCGCGCTCACTTCGATTTG
>JAHDGO010000409.1 GCA_020627605.1 Yoonia sp. | reverse complement strand
CGGCACGTAATCTTCGGGGATCAGCACCGGTACACCCAGATTGATCTGTGGCGCCCATTGCCCGTCGTCGATGATCCCTTCGGCCGCACCGGACCGGATCGCCGCGATCTGGTCTTCCAGCATTTGCTGATACAGCTCATAGCCCACTTCGCGCATCTGACCGGACTGTTCCTCGCCCAGTAGGTTGCCCGCACCGCGGATATCCAGATCCTGACTGGCCAGTGAGAACCCTGCCCCAAGCGAGTCGATGGACCCCAGCACGCGCAGACGTTTCTGGGCAGTATCCGTCAGCTTTTGACGCGGCTTTGTCGTCAGATAGGCATAGGCGCGGGTTTTGGACCGGCCCACCCTGCCCCGGATCTGGTATAGCTGGGACAGCCCGAACATATCTGCCCGCCAGACCACCATTGTGTTTGCCGTCGGAATATCCAGCCCACTTTCCACAATCGTCGTGGCCAGCAGCACATCGTATTTGCCATCGTAAAACGCGTTCATCCGGTCATCCAACTCGCCCGCCGCCATCTGGCCGGTTGCGGTGATATAGGTGACTTCGGGCACTTCGCGTTTGAGGAAATCCTCCATCTCGGCCATGTCAGAGATGCGGGGCACAACCATGAACGACTGCCCACCGCGATAGTGTTCGCGCAGCAATGCCTCGCGGATGGTGATCGTGTCGAATTCGCTGACATAGGTGCGGATGGCCAGCCGGTCGATGGGCGGTGTGCCGATGATCGACAGATCACGCACCCCAGACAGCGACAGTTGCAGCGTGCGCGGGATCGGTGTGGCGGTCAGGGTCAGCACATGCACGTCCGTGCGCAACTGCTTGAGCCTTTCTTTATGTTGCACGCCGAATTTCTGTTCTTCATCGATGACAAGAAGACCAAGGTTCTTGAACCGGACACCTTTCGCAAGCAAGGCATGGGTGCCGACAACGATATCGACGGTGCCCTTGGTCAGACCGTCGCGGGTAAGATTGGCATCACGCGCGGAGACAAATCGCGATAATGGCCGGACGTTGACCGGGAAGCCGCGAAACCGCTCTGCAAAGTTCTGGTAGTGCTGGCGCGCCAGCAAGGTGGTCGGTGCAATGATTGCCACCTGCACACCTGACAGGGCCGCGACAAAGGCCGCGCGAATGGCCACCTCTGTCTTGCCAAAGCCGACATCGCCGCAGATCAACCTGTCCATCGGACGGCCAGAGGCCAGATCGGTCAGACAATCCTCGATCGCCGCGAGTTGGTCGTCGGTTTCAACGTAGGGGAAGCGCGCAAGAAACTGGTCCCACAGCCCGTCAGGCGGATCAAGCGCAGGGGCCGTCCGCAACTCCCGCTCTGCCGCGACACGGATCAGACGTTCGGCAATCTGGCGGATACGCTCCTTGAGTTTGGCCTTCTTGGCTTGCCATGCACCCCCACCCAGCTTGTCCAGCAGGCCGGTTTCATGGCCGTATTTCGACAAAAGCTCGATATTCTCGACTGGTAGATACAGCTTTGAGTCTTCGGCATACTCCAAGAGCAGACACTCATGCGCCGCCCCCAGTGCGGTGACAACCTCCATCCCCATGTAGCGACCGACACCGTGATCGACGTGTACAACCAGATCACCCGGCGACAGGCTGTTGGCCTCGCTAAGGAAGTTCTCGGCCCGGCGTTTGCGCTTTGTCTGCCGGATCAGACGGTCACCCAGCACATCCTGTTCGGAAATCACCGTCAGGCCCGGTGCCTCGAACCCGTGATCCAGCGCCCAGACCGCCAGATGAACGCCGGTTTTGCCGACACGACTGAAGTCCTTGATGGTGACGGTGTCGGCCATGCCCTCATCTTCCAGAAGGCCCTCCAGCCGTTCGCGCGCGCCTTCGGAATAGGATGCGATGATAACCGGCCCTTCGGCCTTTTTCGCCTGCACATGATCCGCCAGTGCGCCGAACAGGCTGATCTGTTCTTGCTGGCGTTCTGGTGCGAAGTTCCGCCCGATCCGGCCGCCCGCATCAATCACGCCCGGCCCCGTCGCCTGTTTCAATGGCGAAAACTGCAAAACACGCTTGTCGGCCACAGCCGCCTGCCAGGCGGCATCGTCCAGATACAACAACTGCGGCGGCGCGGGCTTGTAGACGCTGTCCATACGCCCCTTTTGTGACAGCGCATGCATGCGCGTTCCATATTGATCAGCGATGCTGTCCCAACGCGCCAACCGCATCGGTGTCATCTGATCATCAAGGGCGACAGTGGTCTTTGGCAGATAGTCAAACAGCGTTTCCAG
>JAHDGO010000008.1:19778-20060 GCA_020627605.1 Yoonia sp. | reverse complement strand
CGATTGCCGACGAAGAGCAGTGTGACAGCTTTGGCGCTCTCGCATCAACGTCACATGACTTGAAGAGAGGAGAGTGCTTTGAAGATGCGCCTCCTTTCTTGCTGATTGATGCATTGTTTGGGATAGGCTTAGCGCGACCAATCAAAGGCCTTTACGACGTCTGTGCGCATTGGGATTACTTGACTGCATGGCCCGACCTAAATCGTCGGCACGTTGTTTCGGTCGACATCCCCAGCGGCTTGGACGCTGATAGCGGACAACCTCTCTGGTCTGAGGGCAGCG
>JAHDGO010000008.1:14687-19768 GCA_020627605.1 Yoonia sp. | reverse complement strand
GAACTCACGGTTTCACAAAGCTAGGGCACGTATTGGGGCAGGGGCCGTTGTCCTGCGGGGGCATACGTATGGTGGACATAGGGCTTTGACCGATTTGGCGTACAAGGTGGCTCAGCCCGACATTTTGAAGCTCTGCAAAGACGAGGGTCGCCACAAATACTCCTACGGCCACGCCCTCATCCTTTCTGGCGGCGTAGGAAAAGGCGGCGCGGCCCGTCTTGCGGCCCGTGCTGCCCTGCGCATTGGGGCAGGGGCTGTGACAGTGGGCTGTCCGCCCGCCGGACTGATCGAAAATGCGGCGCAGTTGAATGCGGTGATGCTGCAGCGGGTGGCGGATGCCGAGGAGTTGAGTGCGATTTTGGAGGACGCCCGCATCAATACGTTGTGTCTCGGGCCGGGGATGGGCACGGGTGAGCGGGAGGCTGCTATAGTTGCGGCGGCGCTGCAGACTTCGCGTCACGGACTTGATCCGGGACCTTATTCTGACGGTCGCGACAGGGGCCCCGGATCAGGTCCGGGACGTGGTGTTGTACTGGATGCCGACGCATTGACCCTGCTGGCGCAGGATGCGGCATTGTGCGATCTACTCCATGAAAACTGCGTGCTGACGCCCCATGCAGGCGAGTTTTCCCGGCTCTTCCCTGACATCACCGAAAAGTTCAACGCCCCCGCCACCATAGGCCCGGCCTATTCCAAGGTGGACGCAACGCGAGAGGCGGCGAAGCGGGCAGGGTGTGTCGTGCTGTTCAAAGGGCCCGACACAGTGATTGCTGACCCATCGGGGCGCTGCAGCATCAATGCGTCCGTCTATGAACGCAGCGCCCCTTGGCTGGCCACCGCAGGCTCTGGCGATGTGCTGGCAGGGTTTATCACCGGGCTTTTGGCACGCGGTTTTGGACCGATGCAAGCCGCCGAAACCGGCGCATGGCTGCATACCGAATGTGCCCTGTCCTTTGGTCCTGGACTGATCGCAGAGGACTTGGCCGAAGAATTGCCGAAGGTCCTGCGAAACTTGGGGCTTTGAGGCGATTTTTCCTCTCGCATCCCGTGCGCAGCTTTGCTAGACACCGCGCAAATCCGGGGCAGGCCATCGCCTGCCCCTTTTGATCATGCGGGTGTGGCGAAATTGGTAGACGCACCAGATTTAGGTTCTGGCGCCGCAAGGCGTGGGGGTTCAAGTCCCTCCACCCGCACCAAAGTTGGAAAAGAAGGACAGCACATGCAGGTCACCGAGACCCTGAACGAAGGCCTCAAGCGCGGGTATGCAATCACCGTGACAGCCGCCGAACTGGACGCGAAGGTAGAAGAAAAGCTGAAAGAAGCCCAGCCCAGCGTGGAGATGAAGGGGTTCCGCAAGGGCAAGGTGCCGATGGCGCTGCTGCGCAAGCAATTCGGCCAGCGTCTGATGGGCGAAAGCATGCAGGAAGCCATCGACGGCGCGCTGACATCGCATCTGGAAGAAACAGGCGACCGCCCAGCTGCCCAGCCTGAGATGAAGATGACCAACGAAGACTGGAAAGAGGGCGACGACGTCAACGTCGAAGTTTCTTACGAGAAGCTGCCAGAGATCGACGATGTCGATTTTTCCAAGATCAAGCTGGAGCGGATGGTCGTGAAGGCCGACAAGGACAGCGTGAAGGAAGCGCTCGACAACCTTGCCGAAAGCCCGCAGGCCGTGACTTACGAGGCCAAGAAGGGTGCTGCGAAAGACGGCGATCAGGTTGTTCTGGACTTCGTCGGCAAAGTCGATGGTGAGGCGTTTGACGGCGGGTCTGCCGAAGACTATCCGCTGGTGCTGGGTTCCAATTCCTTCATTCCCGGTTTTGAAGACGGGCTGCTGAAGGTGAACGCCGGCGACGAAAAAGACGTCGAAGTCACTTTCCCAGAGGATTATCAGGCCGAAAATCTGGCTGGCAAGAAAGCCGTCTTTACCTGCACCATCAAAGAGGTGAAGGGCCCCAAGAAGCCAAAGATGGACGATGAACTGGCCAAGAAATTCGGTGCCGAAGATCTTGACGGTCTGAAGGCCCAGATCACAGAACGTCTGGAAGCAGAATACACTGGTGCCTCTCGCGCCGTTGCCAAGCGTGCGCTGCTGGATGCGCTGGACAAGAAGGTCAAGTTTGACCTGCCAGCGTCACTGGTGGATGCCGAGGCTGGCCAGATTGCCCACCAGCTTTGGCATGAGGAAAACCCTGATGTCGAAGGTCACGATCACCCCGAGATCGCACCAACCAAAGAGCACATCAAACTGGCAGAACGCCGGGTAAAGCTGGGCCTGCTGCTGGCTGACATCGGCCAGAAGGCCGAGGTGAAGGTCACTGATCAGGAAATGACCCAAGCAATCATGAACCAGGCGCGCCAGTATCCGGGCCAGGAACGTCAGTTCTTTGAGTTCGTGCAGCAGAACGCGCAATTCCGCCAGCAGCTGCAGGCGCCAATGTTTGAAGACAAGGTCGTTGATCACATCTTTGAACAGGCTGCGGTGACCGAAAAGGAAGTCAGCAAGGACGACCTGCAAAAGGCTGTCGAGAAGCTGGAAGAAGAATAAGTCGTTTCAGGCCAAGTGATGAAAGGGGCGCCCAACGGGTGCCCCTTTTACGTTTAGCCACCTCTGGCGATGTTGAACGAGATCTCATGCGCGTCACCGGCAGAGTGATCATCGGCCTGCACCGTGTAGATCACGTTGATCTTTTCGCAGGTGATGGCGACCTGTTCCGCGATCACCCCATCATCATGCGGCGTATCCATTACAAAAGATGAGATGACGCAGTTCGACAGCGTGATCACCAGATAGTCGAGATGCGCGTCACCAGAGTCCTTGCGCAGAGTCAGTGAAATCTCGTCAAACGCTTTGCCCTGCAGGTTTGCCAGCATCAGGTAGGGCGAGGATGCGTCGGTGAATTTTGACAGGACAAGCGGGGCGACTTCGGTGCGCGACTGGGCACGCCCGCGTCCGGTTTGGGCGCCTTCGTCCCTGCTGAATTGCCAGTTCAGACCGTTGACGTTGATGGCGCCTTCATGATCTGCGGCGCGGGCCTCGCCGGGGATGTCGGGAATGCGTAGAAATCCGTTGAGTGCCATGCAAATACTCCTTCTTGAAATCAGAGGTGCCCAAGCCACACACGCTGGCGGGCGTTTGAAGCATAGCAAAAATGCGCGATTTTGCCAAAACCGGCCGTCTTTCCCGCTGAACCTCGTGCACACAATGGACAGGGTATTGCCGCAAATTTTGCGTGCTCTTCGTTTCAGATGCGGTCAGGGGGCCAGACGAAAGAGGAGTAAGATTTCGTGCTTCGCAACCTATTCATGGCCATGATGTCCCTGGTCGCATTCACCGGCGCGGCGGCGGCGTGCCCTGATTTCAACCTCAGCCCGCAGGCGGCGTATCAGGTCAGCGGTCAGCAACTTTATCAAAAACGCGGGTTTGATGTGGTCGCCGGCGGTGAGCATTATGTCTGGGACTGCCGCAACGTGCAGCCGGGCACCGACACAGGGGCGGGGTATTTTCCTGCCGCACCTGATTTCTCTTTCCAGCTATCTGGGATGAGCCGCTATCAGCTGGTGCTGAGCGTGGTCAGCGAATGCGACGCAGCATTGTTGATCAATACCGCCTCTGCCAGCTGGTATTACGATGATGACGATAACGGCAACTATGACCCGCAGATCGTTCTGACGCGGCCTGCTGACGGGCGGGTTGATGTCTGGATCGGCACCTATGATGGCGCGTACTGCGATGCCCAGTTCCAGCTCGAGACGTTTGACCGTTAGGCCCGGCTATTCATCGTAGAGCCTGTTGGCATCATTGTGCTTGAGGCGCGCATCCAGCGCCTCAAACGTTACCTCGGCCTTGGCCTGTTCATGGATGGCCTCGGCATAGGTCGGCAGTGCCGCAGTGGACGCGGCCTTGTCGGGCGACCACAGGCCTGACCTGATGGTCGCCTTGCCGCAGTGAAAAAATGCCTCTTCCACACTGACCACAATGGCGAAATCGGGCACCCTGTCCTTGATCGCCATGGATTTCCGCAGTGGCAGGTCACGGACAACCTGTGCGCTGCCGTTCACGCGGACGACCTCGTTGCGGTTGGGCACCAGAAACAGCAGGCTGATGCGTCCAGTTTCAAAGATGTTCTGGAACCCGTCGAACCGGTGATTGCCGGGCCTGTCGGGGATGGCGAGCGTGTTTTCGTCAAGCACGCGCACAAACCCAGGCGGGTCGCCCTTTGGCGAGGTGTCCATCTGCCCCTGCGCATTGATGGTCGCGATGATGACAAAGGGCGCATGGGCGATCCAGTTGATGCAATGGGCATCAAGGTGATCGAGGATTTTCAGCCGCTGGGCAGGGTGGATGCCATCAATCACTGCACGCACGGCGTCCATGCTCGTCAGCACATCTGTTGGCGTATAGGGCATTGGCACCTCTTTCACGCGTGGCGGGTGGCACGGCTCGGGGTGAAGTGTTGGGCCTTTGCGGCGGGCTGTCAATTGCGGGCCTAACGCATGGTCGCATAATCGCAGTGACCAACGAAAAAGGCCGCCCCTGCGACAGGGGCGGCCAATCTGTTGTCAAAACGAGACGCGGTTTAGTCTTCGTCGGTCTCGTCTGTCGCTGGTGCATCGTCCGCTGTTTCGACACCGGCGGTTTCTGCCAGGTCTTCGTCTTCGGATGCAGCAGCGCCGATGTCGTCGAACAGCTCCTGAATTTCGAATTCAGCAGCAGCTTCTTCTTCGGCTGCCAGCTCGGCGATGTTTTTGCCGGCTTCTTGCAGTTCAGCCTCTTCAGGGGAACGGGCGACGTTCAGTGTGATTGTCGCCTCGACCTCTGGGTGCAGGTTGATCGACACGTCGTGCAGACCCAGTTCCTTGATCGGACCCAGCAGGACAACCTGCTTTTTGTCGACCGTGAAACCAGCCTCTGTGGCGGCGTCGGCGGCGTCACGTGTAGTGACGGAACCGTACAGCGAACCCGCGTCGGAAGCAGAGCGGATGATGATGAACTTTTCACCATCAAGCTTGGCGGCGAGCGCCTCTGCCTCTTTTTTGGATTCGAGGTTGCGGGCTTCCATTTGGGCCTTCTCGGC
>JAHDGO010000008.1:0-14677 GCA_020627605.1 Yoonia sp. | reverse complement strand
AAACGGGCCATGTTGGCCGCGTTCACGCGCAGTGCTTTGCCTTGTGGCAGCAGGTAGTTGCGTGCGTAGCCTTCTTTGACAGAGACGACTTCGCCCATCTGGCCCAGCTTTGCGACGCGTTCAAGCAGAATGATATCCATGGGATTTCTTCCTTATTTAACGGCGTATGGCAGCAGGGCCAGGAACCGTGCGCGTTTGATGGCACGGGCCAGCGCACGCTGGTTCTTGGCACCGACAGCGGTGATGCGGGCGGGAACGATCTTGCCACGCTCAGAGATGTAGCGCTGCAAAAGGCGGGTGTCCTTGTAGTCGATCTTGGGGGCGTTATCGCCCTCAAACGGATCGGACTTGCGACGGCGGAAAAATGGTTTGGTTGCCATGATTGTCTCTCCTTATCCTAGATCAACGGCGCTCGCGGCGATCGCCACGTTCTTCGCGCTTTTGCATTTGCACAGATGGGCCTTCTTCATGTGCGTCGACCTTGATGGTCAGCACACGCATGACGTCGTCATGCAGACGCATCAGACGCTCCATCTCCTGCACGGCAGGGGCGGGGGCATCGGTGCGCATGAAGGCATAGTGCCCCTTGCGGTTCTTGTTGATCTTGTAGGCCATCGTCTTGACGCCCCAGTATTCGTTTTCCAGCAGCTTGCCGCCGTTGTCGGCAAGGACGGATCCGAAATGTTCAATGAGGCCTTCAGCTTGCGTGTTGGACAGGTCCTGACGCGCAATCATGACATGCTCGTAAAGCGGCATGTTTACTCCAGTTCGTTATCGGCGCATTTCAAAGGATGGGCGGTGTAACCTTGCCTGCGTCCCATCCACGAGAGGCTGCGCAGTTCATACAGTTGCAGCAAGGATGCGGCCTTATACAGCCGCACTTGCGTGGCGCAACCCCTTGTGAGGCCTGAAAACGCAGTGTTTCAGCAACAATCGCAAATTTCTTAACGATGCCTTGAGCTTGCCCATTTATTGCCCGGTTCATGACCGAGTTAGTCTGAGGGAAAACCGTGAGGAGTGGGCAGATGACGGACGCAACAGCAGATTTCGGGACGGAATTGGCAAAGCCATCCAGTTTCGGCGTGGAAGAAGTATATTGGGGTTACATGATCCGGTCAGGCCGGGGGCCGACCTTTGGTGTTGCGGTTGGACAGGTGGCGTCTTTCTTCTTCGGGGTTTGTTTCCTGACTGCCGCTGTGGGCATCCTGTTGCTGCCAACGCTGTTCTTTGATGGCGAGCTGGGTGCAATGCGCATTGGTTCCGCCGCATTGTTTGGTGCGGCTGCCGGTTATCTGTTGTGGTTTGCCAGCCGCGGCACACGGCCAGAGGTGCATGTGGACACCAGCCTTGGTGAAATCCGCGAGGTGATCTGCAACCGGGCAGGGCGCCCAACCACCGTTGGCGCCTATAGCTTTGACGCGATTGGTGGCGTCTTCATGCAGGACAACCCTGAAAGGGGCGTAAGCCAGATCGTCCTGCGCTATCACAACACGGATCAAGATGTTTGCGTCGCCGAAGGCTCAGAGGCGCAGCTGGTCGCGTTGCGGGACCGTCTGGCCCATGACCTGCTGGGTCATGCGGGTGTCCGCGCGGCCTGAGGCGAAACACCGCCGTCGGCGGTGAACATACCCTGTTCAGAATTGCAGAATTGTCTTCACGACGGCGGCAATGTCTATCCAAAGGTGTAACTTCGCCATTTTGGAGAGATCCCATGAAACACCTCATTGCCAGCGCAGCCCTTGCTGCCGCCACCCTGTCTGCCCCCGCATTTGCCGCACCTGAAACCTACGTGCTGGACCCAAGCCACAGCCAGATCGTCTTTTCCTACAACCACCTTGGTTTTTCGACGAACTACGGCATGTTCTCTGGCTTTGAGGGCGAGATTGCCTTTGATCAGGAAGATCCGGCAGCATCATCGGTCAACGTATCCTTCCCTGTCCGCAGCATGATGACAGGCTGGGAAGCCCGTTTTGATCACTTCATGAGTGCTGATTTCTTTGGCGCGGACGCCGATGAGATGGTGACATTCACATCCACAGCCATCGAAGTCACTGGCGACAATACCGCCATGATCACCGGTGATCTGACACTGAACGGCGTGACCCAGTCGGTTGTCCTCGATACAGTCCTGAATCAGGTGGGCGAGCATCCGATGGAAGGCAAGCCCTGGGCTGGTTTCACCGCCACAACAACGCTGCTGCGGTCCGACTATGAGGTCGGTGCATTTGCCCCGTTTGTCAGCGATGAGATTGAAGTGACGATCTCTGTCGAGGCATCGCAGGCGGGCTAAGCCGCCACCCGACGTCGCGACAGATATAAGGAGGCCGCGTCAGTCAGACTGACGCGGCCTTTCTTTATTCCGCCGCGCGTGTTGCCGTCAGCGCAATTGCGACTTCGACGGCAAAGGCAAGATTGCTTTCATCGTTCAGGCTTTGCCCGATCTGAAAGCTGCGCCGGTCCAGCGTGACGTCACCTGCCATGGTTGCTGTGTCACTGTCGATGGTCAGCGTGAAGGGCAGGGTGACAGGCACAGCGATGTCCTTGATCATCAGGGTCCCGTCGGCCAGATAGCTGTCACCATCTGCTGTAATCTCCCCCTCGAATGTTGCTGTCGGAAAGGCGCTGGCGTTGAAGAAATCCGCCCCCATCGCCTGACTGGTAACAGAGCCGAGCGACAGCGAGTCGATCGCGATGGTCGCGGCCACGTCGCCCAACACGCCGGTGCCGTTTTCGTCAAAGCTGATGGCAGCAGTCCATTCGCCGAACTGGCCTGACACAGGGTTGCCGAACTGCGTGATCGTCAGGCCAATCTCGCCTTCGGTCACGGACCAGTCGGATGCGACGGTGGCAAGCTCTGTCTGCGGTCCTTCAGCGCTGCTGGCGTACATGCCGGTTGCCGCCCCGGCGACAGTTGCGACGGCGTAGATGCCAATGGCGGCAATCGGGGCGGTCCAGGTGCCCTGATGCGCGCCTGACCGCGCCTCGGATTGGCCGAACCACATGCGCCGCAGCGTGCTGTCCTTGTCGATGAAATGATGCTTCAACGCGCCCGCCAGATGCAGCAGCAGCGCGCCGACCATGATCTTGCTCCACACCCAATGCAGACCGCCGAACAGCTTGGCGATGCTTTCATCATCCGGCACAAAAGGCAGGTTCTGGCTGATGGGAAGCAGGATTGGGGCAAAGCCTTCGGTGGCGGCGTGGTGAATCCACCCTGTCAGCGGCACCGCGACCAGAGAGACATAAAGCAGCCAATGCACGAGATCGGCCAGAAACGTCTCTACCTTGCGATCCGGATGCAGTGAGGCCGGTTTGGTCTGGGTCAGAGCCCAGAAAATGCGCGCCAGCGCCACGACAAAGACGATGACACCAAGGGTTTTGTGAAACGAAAACAACTGCGCCTTGAAGGCCAGTTGCTCATTGGTGTCATAGGGCAGGCGGTTGGCGATTGCGCCCAGTGGAATGACGGTGATGATCAGCAAGGCGGTCAGCCAGTGAAAGGTCTTTGTCACTGTGCCGTAGGTTGCGGCGGTGGGGGTCATGGAACTCTCCAACTGCTGTTTCGCGGCAAACTAGCACAGTGGGCCCTGACTGATAGGGGCGTCATTGTGCGTGCCTGCTCGCCCCCTGTGCGCCTTTGCCCGGATGCTTGTGCAAGGATCACGGGCGCGGTAAGCCTGAGCAAAGACGCAAGAAAAATGAAGGGGGAGCCATGCGCGCATTCGTATTTCCGGGACAGGGGGCGCAGACCATTGGCATGGGCAAGGCGCTGGCTGATGCCTATCCGGCGGCAAAGGCCGTGTTTGATGAGGTCGACAGCGCCTTGGGCGAAAACCTCTCTGGTCTGATCTGGGCTGGCGAGGCAGAGGAGCTGACCCTGACCGCCAATGCGCAACCGGCACTGATGGCGACCTCACTTGCCGCGATGAAGGCGCTGGAAGCAGAGGGCGTTGGCGTTGATGCAGCGGCGTTCGTGGCAGGCCATTCACTGGGTGAATATTCTGCATTGGCTGCAGCTGGCGCGCTGAGCATTGCCGACACCGCCCGCCTGTTGCGCGCACGTGGCACAGCAATGCAAGAGGCTGTTCCGGTGGGCGTGGGTGCGATGGCCGCGATTCTGGGTCTTGATCTGGCAGCCGTACAAGCCGTGGCCGCTGAGGCCGCGCAAGGCGATGTCTGTCAGGCCGCCAATGACAATGATCCTGCGCAGGTCGTTGTGTCCGGCAGTAAGGCTGCCGTTGAACGCGCGGTCGAGATTGCCAAAGAAAAGGGGGCCAAACGGGCGCTGATTTTGCCGGTCAGCGCGCCGTTCCATTGCAGCCTGATGGCTCCTGCGGCAGAGGTGATGGCCAAGGCGCTGGCCGAGGTGGATATCAAACCCCCCGCTGTGCCGCTGGTGGCAAATGTGGTTGCCGAAGCTGTCGCGGATCCTGCGACGATCCGGTCGCTTCTGGTGGATCAGGTGACGGGATCCGTGCGCTGGCGTGAAAGTGTCGCCTATATGGCCGCCCAAGGCGTGACAGAAATATTCGAGATTGGCGCAGGCAAGGCCTTGTCGGGCATGGTCAAACGCATTGACCGCAGCATTGCCACGCAGGCTGTTGGCACGCCCGATGACGTGGCTGCTGCAATCGCCGCGCTGAACGCTTAGACATGAAGAAGGGTCTTTAAATGTTTGATATGAATGGAAAGAACGCACTGGTTACTGGTGCATCCGGCGGTATTGGGGGCGCGATTGCCAAGGCGCTTTATGATGCCGGTGCAACGGTCGCGTTGTCAGGTACCCGCGTCGCCCCGCTGGAGGAACTGGCCGCGTCGCTGGGTGACCGGGCCCATGTGCTGCCCTGCAACCTCAGCGATGCAGAGGCTGTGACCGCCCTGCCAAAGCAGGCCGCTGATGCGATGGGGTCCGTTGATGTGCTGGTCAACAATGCCGGGATTACCCGCGACAACATCTTTATGCGCATGTCGGATGAGGAGTGGGCGAGCGTGCTGGAGGTCAACCTGACATCGACCATGCGCCTGTGCAAAGGCGTTATGCGCGGCATGATGAAGGCGCGTTGGGGCCGGATCGTGAATATTTCATCTGTGGTCGGGGCCACCGGCAACCCCGGACAGGCCAATTATGCAGCATCCAAGGCAGGGATGGTGGGCATGTCGAAATCCATCGCCTACGAGGTCGCCAGCCGTGGCATTACCGTCAATTGCGTGGCACCTGGTTTTATCACCACGGCGATGACAGAGAAGCTGACCGATGATCAGAAAGCAGGAATTCTGACCCAGGTACCGGCAGGCCGGATGGGCGATGCAGATGAAATTGCAGCGGCAGTTTTGTACCTGTCCAGCCCAGAGGCTGCTTATGTCACAGGCACGACCTTGCATGTGAATGGCGGCATGGCCATGTTGTAACACACCACGCGATTTGGTGGGTCGAAAGCGTTTGCCTCTGAGAAATTCTCTGCTATAGGCCACGCAGATTTGCTGAATTGCGCCTGTGACGCCGCGTCAAATGGTGTGGTGCGCAGATTGGCATCGCGTCCTGAATGGGCGTTTCAATAGGGCGCAAGCCTTGGGAACAACGGGTGCAAGCCCAGAAAGACATGAGGAATTGATATGAGCGACGTTGCAGACCGCGTACGCAAGATCGTTGTAGAGCATCTTGGTGTTGAAGAAGACAAAGTGACGGAATCTGCGTCCTTTATTGATGATCTGGGCGCAGACAGCCTGGACACGGTCGAACTGGTCATGGCTTTCGAAGAAGAATTCGGGATCGAAATCCCTGATGACGCCGCCGAAACAATCCAGACGTTTGGCGATGCAGTCAAATTCATCGACGGCGCGTCTTAAGCCCCACCGCATATGATTTATGAAATGGCGTCCTTCGGGGCGCCATTTTGCTTTTGCCGCTGGCGTTTTTGCGGGGCATCCTCTTGGCGCAGGCGATTGACTTTGCCGAACGTCAGACGGTCCTGAAACAAGACGCCGCTGCTTTCCTCGTCACTCCAGACGATGATGCCCTTGGTCCATTTGCGTTGAATATCCAGGTCGACCTGCGCGCCCTTGGGCAACGGTCTGCCGCTGCGATGCCGCAGGCGGGTGCCAGTCCTGTTGATGTCCAACAGGGTAATCGGTTCGATATTGTCGTCCCACCAACCGCGTGTGCTGTAGCGCAGCGGATGTCTGGTTGACCGTCGCCTGTGCCGCACGATGCGCAGACGCAAAAGCTGCCGCGCGCCCCAGATGAGAAGCAATAAGATTGCTGACCAGAACAATGCGGGCGGCACAGGTGGCGGCAAGGGCGAGGTTTGATTGGCTGCCAACAAAGCATCCCGCGCCGCTATGATCTGATCAGGGGTGCACCGCAGCCCTGCGATATGGCTGCCGACCCGTTGCAGGTTTGCCCTGACAGGGGCCGAAAAATGCGGTTTGACGGAGGCAGGATCATCCAGACTGGCCATATCCAGCAGCACCAGCGTATTGGCCAGAAACCGCCGGAAATCGGCCCCATGCCCTGTCCAGTTGCCGCCATCGACCGCCCGCAGGATTTGCGGCGTGCTGAGCCCGCCCGCCAGCGTGCGCAGCCGCCTGACATCATCGCGAAAGAACGGGGTGTCGGCATCATGCAGCAGCCCGAGCTGCAACTGGTGCATCTGATCCACCTGTGCCAGCACAAAGCAATTGGCCGCCGCTGGCCGGGCTGCAAGGCTGACGGCGCAGATCAGCAGAATCATCGAAAGGAATTGGCGCATGGGACTATCATGGTGGACTGCGGCGGCGAGCATGGCATGCGCCGCTTAATCTTGGGTGAATCCCGCCGGGCATTCCTTGCCGATCTGGTCTGCCGCCCTTGCCCAATCTGTCTGCACTGCGGTAAGAGTGCGTCAAATACCCCAAGAGGTGAGGGCAAGATATGCGTCGTGTTGTGGTAACAGGGTTGGGGTTGGTCACACCCCTGGCCGATGGTGTTGATGCATCCTGGGAACGGATCCTTGACGGGCAATCCGGTGCTGGCAAGATCACCGGATTTGATCCCAGCCATCTGACAACGCAATACGCCTGCGAAGTGCCCTTGGGCGATGGCAGTGATGGCACCTTTGACGCCGACAAATACATGGAGGCCAAGGAACGCCGGAAGGTGGATACCTTTATCCTGTTCGGCATGGCCGCCGCGCAGCAGGCAGTCGAGGATTCAGGCTGGATGCCAGAGGACCGTGACGCGCTGGAACGCACCGGCGTGCTGATCGGGTCCGGCATTGGTGGTCTGAATTCTATCGCGAACACCGCCGTGATGATGGCCGAGAAGGGGCCGCGTCGCGTGTCCCCGTTCTTTGTGCCGGGCGCGCTGATCAACCTGATTTCGGGGCAGGTATCGATCCGTTATGGATTCCGTGGGCCGAACCATTCGGTTGTCACTGCCTGTTCGACCGGGGCCCATGCCATTGGTGATGCCTCTCGTCTGATCCAATATGGTGATGCCGATGTGATGATTGCCGGCGGTGCAGAGGCCGCCATTTGTGAGCTTGGCATTGCCGGTTTCAACGCCTGCAAGGCGCTCAGCACCCAGCACAACGATGATCCGACCATTGCCAGCCGTCCGTGGGACGAGGACCGTGACGGCTTTGTCATGGGCGAGGGTGCCGGTGTCGTCGTGCTGGAAGAATATGAGCACGCCAAGGCACGCGGTGCCAAGATCTACGCCGAGGTGCTGGGGTACGGCCTGAGCGGTGACGCCCATCACATCACAGCGCCGCCGCCGGACCACGAGGGTGCCGAGCGCGCGATGCGTGCGGCCTGCCGCAATGCAGGGATTGAGCCGCGCCAGATCGACTATGTCAACGCGCACGGCACATCCACCATGGCCGACACAATCGAACTTGGCGCGGTAGAGCGTCTGGTGGGGGATGCGGCATCCAAACTGAAGATGTCATCAACGAAATCTGCCACTGGCCATCTCTTGGGTGCGGCTGGCGCGATTGAGGCAATATTCTCGATCCTTGCGATCCGTGATCAGGTGGCCCCGCCGACGATCAACCTTGATAACCCCGCTGTTGAAACGGTCGTCGACCTTTGCGCCAAGGAAAAGCGCCCCTGTGAGATCAATGTTGCCTTGTCAAATTCCTTTGGCTTTGGCGGCACCAATGCGAGCGTGATTTTCGGGAAAGCTGACTGATGTGGCGTCATATTGCGGCGAATGCGCTGACGTTTCTGACCCTTGGTCTGTTTCTGATGGTGGGCGTCGTCGCCTGGGGTACGCGCGAATATAGCGCGGCTGGCCCGCTGGATGCCGCGATTTGTCTGGAGGTCCCCGGTGGTAGCAGCTTTGACGATGTGAGTGAGAATCTGGTCGCGCAAGAGGCTATCTCTTCTCCTTTCATTTTTGAAATTGGCGCGGATTACACCGAGAAATCAGGCCTGTTGAAGGCCGGGCGTTTCCGGGTGCCGGAACAGGCCTCTATGGAAGAGATCGTGGATATTGTCACCCGTGGTGGCCGCAACACCTGCGGGGCAGAGGTGATTTACCGGATTGGCATCAACCAGACCATCGTGGACGTGCGCGAGCTTGATCCTGCCACCAACGAGTTTGTCGAGCTTGTAAGCTTTGAAGGTGGCGGGCTGGAAGTGCCAGAGGAATATGCGGATGTGCGGGCCGACGGCAGCGCGAGCTACCGGATTGTTGTGGCCGAGGGGGCGACAAGCTGGCAGATCACCACTGCGCTGAGTGGGATTGATATTCTGCGCGCCGATGTCACCGATATCCCGGCAGAGGGCAGTCTGGCACCGCGCGACTATGACATCCGCGAGGGGGACACGGTGTCATCCATCCTGACACGGATGCGCGAAACGCAGGCCGAAATCCTGACCGAAGCGTGGGAGAACCGTGCGGAGGGTCTGCCGCTTGCCTCTGCCGAAGAGGCGCTTGTGCTGGCCAGTATCATCGAGAAAGAAACCAGCGTACCTGACGAGCGTCGGCAGGTGTCGAGTGTTTTTGTCAACCGCCTGCGTCGCGGGATGCGCCTGCAAACCGACCCGACTGTCATCTACGGGATCACCAAGGGTGAGGGCGTGCTGGGACGGGGTCTGCGTCAAAGTGAGCTGCGCGGCGCAACCCCTTGGAATACTTATGTGATCGAAGGTTTGCCCCCGACGCCGATTGCCAACCCCGGCAAGGCCGCGATCGAGGCAGCACTGGACCCTGATGTGACCGAATTCATCTTCTTCGTGGCTGATGGCACCGGCGGCCATGCTTTCGCCACCAATCTTGATGATCACAACCGCAACGTCGCACGATGGCGCGAGATCGAAGCGGAACGGGCCAGCGACGGCTGAGCAAAGTTAACGCTCTGTAAAGGTTAAGAAATTATGAACGTGGCGGCCGTTTACCCTGTGCCGCCGCGTTGACTTTTCGCTAAGAAAAAGCTAGCTTCACGAGGCTAGAAACGGGTCGGCTGTGTTCTTTGGCCGCTCGAACTCGACTGTAACGGAAGTTTCCTTACAGGCTATTTTTACCATGACAGACACAACGACTGCGGGGGGTGACCCCGAAACCTCGGCCAAGGAGCGACTGGCCGGGATCGAGGCGTTCTATGAACGACTGCGCGAAAGAACCGACATGCTGCTGAATGAACTTGGCACTGCTACGACAGTGACACCAGCGCAAATCCTGAAAAAGATCGATGATATGGAAAAGGCGCACTTGTGTGTGCTGACCGCAGAGGATGCCTTTCATGCAAAATTCGCACAAGATCTCGACGCCGACAAAATCGACTTTGACGCCATCCGTGCTGAGCTTGGGGGCAAACTTGATCGCCTCCGCGCAGCACTCGGCACAGAGGCAGTTTCTGACGACGCTGACCGATGATCAGTTGCTGGCTTTGCCCTATCTTTTCGATTTCTGGGCGATGCCGCATCAGACACCGCCGCAGGGCGACTGGCGCACCTGGATGATCCTTGGCGGCCGTGGGGCTGGCAAGACCCGTGCGGGGGCGGAATGGGTGCGCAGCATGGTTGAGGGGCCGACACCATCGGCCCCCGGCAAAGCGCGGCGCGTGGCACTGATCGGTGAAACCATGGATCAGGCGCGCGAGGTCATGGTGTTTGGCGACAGCGGGCTATTGGCGGTTTGTCCGCCGGATCGTCGCCCGGATTGGATCGCCGGGCGCAAGATGCTGGTCTGGCCCAATGGGGCGCAGGCGCAAGTTTATTCCGCCTTTGACCCTGACAGCCTGCGCGGCCCGCAGTTTGATGCCGCATGGGCGGATGAAACAGGGTGCCCGGCGGTCGACAAAGGGGCAAACCAGCCTGACCGGGCGCTGGGCGCTGGCACCACGCCGCAATTGCCGATTGCCTCATCCGGGGCGCGCGATGATCTGATGCAGATGCAGTATCTGCGTGCCATGCATCTGCATTTTGCGCAGGCGGATCATAATCCGGTGTCGGATGTCTATGGTGCCGCGATGCTGGACATGAAGCGCATCCACGTCTGGGGCTGGGATGCGCGGCCCTATCCGTTCTGGCCGGGCAACCGCACGGTCTGGTCGGATGGCGCGGCCTATGGGCAGGGGCATTGGCTGAACGGACGGGCCAGCAGCCGGTCACTGGCCTCTGTCGTGGCCGAGATCTGCGCGCGATCCGGGGTGACAGACTATGACACCAGTGCGCTGTTCGGCGTGGTGCGCGGCTATACCGTGGCCGATGCCGGAAGCGGGCGGGCGGCCTTGCAGCCGTTGATGCTGGCCTATGGGTTCGACGTGGTCGAACGCGACGGGATGCTGGTCTTTCAAAGCCGCCGTGGCGTGGTGGATCACCATATCGAAGACGCCTTGCTGGCCTTCGACCCCGAGGCGGGCCAATCCATCAGCCGCACCCGCGCCGCCGGGACAGAGGTGACAAGCCGCGTGCAACTGGCATTCCTGCATGCCGATGCAGATTACGCCGCAATCGCCGAAGAGGCAGCGCTGCCCGATGACATATCACTGGGCACCGCGCGCAGCGAGGTGCCGCTGGTGCTGACGCGTGCCGAAGGGCAGGCCACCGTGGCGCGTTGGCTGCAAGAGGCACGGGCGGCACGCGAAACCGCGCGCTTTGCATTGCCACCGTCGCGCATCGGTGTTGGTGCCGGTGACGTGGTGGCGATTGCAAGTGACGATGGCACCAGCCAGTTCCGCATCGACCGGATTGAGGATGCAGGCCTGCGCCTGATTGAGGCCACGCAAATTGCCCAAGGGGCCTATGTTGCTCCGCCCATGGTGGATGAGGTCGTTGCGATGCAACCGCATGTCGGGCCAGCCCCGGCAGAGTTGCTGTTTCTCGATCTGCCGATGATCAGCGGTGATGAGCAGCCACATGCGCCGCGTATTGCCAGCGCCGGGCGTCCTTGGCCCGGTAGTATTGCCGTCTATGGCGCGCCGCAGGACAGCGATTACGCGCTGGAGGATCTGCTGAACGACGCCGCGACCGTGGGCACAACCCGCTCGGCGCTGTCCCGTGGTCCTGTAGGCACATGGGACAGGCAGACCGCGCTGGAGGTAGAGCTGGTTGACGGGGCGTTGACCTCTGCCACCGTCGAGGCCGTGCTTGCGGGCAGCAACATGCTGGCCATCGGCGATGGCAGCCCTGACGGCTGGGAGGTGCTGCAGTTTCAGACGGCCACACCGCTTTACACGCGCGGCTATGCCCTGTCTGGCCTGCTGCGGGGGCAGTTCGGCACATGGGGTGCGATGCCGGACCTCTGGCCAGCAGGGTCGCATGTCGTGCTTTTGGATGCGGCACCGCGCCAGATCAATCTGCCAGCGGCAGCGCGCGGCACAGAACGCCATATCCGCTATGGGCCGGCACAGCAGCCGATCACCGACACCAGCTATCGCTATGCGACCCATGCCTTTGCCGGGAATGGCTTGCGGCCCTATCCGGTCACACATCTGCGCGGGGTCGAAACGGCGGCGGGGCTGGATCTGTCATGGATCAGATGCAGCCGGATTGACGGCGATCTTTGGGCTGATGGGGATATTCCACTGGGCGAGGATGCAGAGGCCTACCGCGTGCGGGTCACGCAAGGCGGTGCGCTGCGCCGGGAAGATGTGGTCAGCAGCCCGACATGGCACTACACGGCTGCTGATATCGCGGCCGAAACGGGTGGCGCGTCTTATCAGGTGGCGGTGGCGCAAGTTTCTGCCAGATACGGGGCCGGGCCGTTTGTCAGCGTGACACAAGGGGTATGAGGGCCGTCCAGCTTGCCGATATAGAGGCTGCGGCGCGTGCCTTGATGGCTGTGCCATCAACAGAGCGTGCCGCGCTGATGGCCAGTCTGCTGAAATGTGCCGACACTGGCGACCGCTATCGCAAACGTCTGCGCAAGGTGCATCCGCGTTGTGGCAGCGGCACATTGATGTCGGCGGCAGCACGGTTTGCGCAGGCCCCCCGGCCAGCACGGCTGACCGGTGATGCCTTGCAAGCCTATGCCACCGTGATCGCCGCCTTGCGCCATCACGCGCCGTGATCTGGCCCATCACAGGTTTGTTCTTGGCCTCTTGCGGGCTTTTGGCATAATGACAGGTGCAAGCAACGCAAGGATAGCGCGATGGCCCATCTACAAACCAACCTGACCGAAGTTGACCCGGTATGGCACCGGATCTGCGAAGAGGCCGAGACCGCCATTGCCGATGAACCGCTTATGGGCGGGCTGATCCATGCGGGTGTGCTGCATCACAAGACGTTCGAGGGCGCGCTGGCCTACCGGATTTCGATGAAGCTCGCCTCGCCTGAAATGTCGGAGCAGATTCTGCGCGAAATCGCGGATCAGGCCTATCAGTCAACGCCGGAACTGGCCGCTGCCGCGCGTGCCGACCTAGTGGCGACCTATGACCGCGATCCGGCCTGCCATCGTTTCATGAAGCCGCTGTTGTTCTTCAAAGGGTTTCAGGCGGTGCAGTCTTACCGTCTGGGGCACTGGCTTTATCAGAATGGGCGCAAGGATATGGCCTATTTCATCCAGATGCGCACAAGCGAGATGTTCGGTGTGGATATCCACCCCGCTGCGCGCATCGGTAAAGGCATCATGATCGACCATGCCCATTCAATTGTTGTGGGTGAAACGGCCGTTGTTGGCGACAATGTCTCGATGCTGCATTCGGTAACGCTTGGCGGGACCGGGAAAGAGGATGACGACCGCCACCCCAAGATCGGTGACGGTGTGCTGATCGGGGCCGGGGCCAAGGTGCTTGGCAACATTACCGTGGGTCATTGCAGCCGGATCGCCGCAGGTTCTGTCGTGCTGGATGCCGTGCCACCGATGAAAACCGTGGCGGGTGTGCCCGCGAAGATTGTGGGCGAGGCCGGATGCTCACAACCGTCGATTTCGATGGATCAGCTTTTGGGCCACGTTCGTTAGCAAAAACGCCGGATCATCCGATCCGGCGTTTTCAATTGCGTTTGGATGAGGCCGTTTACGCCAGCATCGTCATCGGGTTTTCAAGGTTATCCTTGATCGCTTGCAGCAGTTCTGCCCCAAGCGCCCCGTCGATGACGCGGTGATCGACCGACAGGGTGGTCGACATCACCGTCCCCACTGTCAGCTCACCATCTGCGCCTACAATCGGCTTTTTCGTTCCGGCACCGACGGCCAGAATGGCCGCATGGGGCGGGTTGATGATGGCGTCGAAATTGTCGATGCCGAACATGCCAAGGTTGGAGATCGCAAAGCTGCCGCCCTGGAATTCATGCGGGGCCAGCTTGCGGTCGCGGGCACGGGTGGCGAGGTCTTTCATCTCTGCCGACAGGGCAGACAGCGATTTCATCTCGGCGTCCTTCAGGACTGGCGTGAACAACCCGCCTTCGATGGCCACGGCCACGGCGACATCAGATTTCTCGAACTTCAGCGTCCTGTCACCGGCCCAGACGGCGTTCGCGTCAGGCACCTGCTGCAGGGCCAGCGCGCAGGCTTTGATGATGAAGTCGTTGACCGACAGCTTCACGCCGCGCGGCTCCAGCTGCTTGTTCAGCTGGCTGCGGAACTTCAAGAGATCATCCAGCATAATATCGCGGCGCAGGTAGAAATGCGGCACGCTTTGCTTGGCCTCTGTCAGGCGGGACGCGATGGTTTTGTGCATGCCATCCAGTTTGATCTCTTCGAACGGGCGGCCTTCATAGGTCTTCATCACCACTTCGGTCGATGGGCCAGCAGCCATGGATGCAGCAGGTGCTGCGGCCTTGGCAGCAGGGCTATCGGCAGCGGCAGGTTTCGCGCCCGGTTTGGCGTTCTCGACGTCAGCCTTGATGATGCGACCATGCGGGCCGGAGCCTTTGATATCAGCCAGATCAAGCCCTTTGTCAGCAGCAATGCGGCGGGCAAGGGGGGTGGCAAAGATGCGTGCGCCATCCTTGGATGGGGCGGCCGGCGCAGGCGTTGCATCAGTCTCTCCGCGTCCGTGGCCCTTGGCTGGTGCGGTCTTGTCGCTGGCTTCTGCCGGGGCGGCGTTGGATGATGCGTCATCTGACTTGGCCGAGACGTCGCCGATGTCATCCGCGCTTTCGCCATCTTCGAGCAACACGGCGATCACATCATTGACCTTCACGCCTTCGGTGCCTTCAGGAACAATGATCTTTCCCATGACACCTTCGTCGACGGCTTCGAATTCCATCGTGGCCTTGTCGGTTTCGATCTCTGCCATGATATCGCCGG
>JAHDGO010000408.1 GCA_020627605.1 Yoonia sp. | reverse complement strand
AGGGCTGGCACCATCTGCCAGATGACAATCTGCAAATAGACATGCGCCAGCGCTGCAACATCGGCATCCTGCCCGATGGCGATCAGAATATCCTCGGCCCAGAAAAACGGCATGGTCACCGCAAGCCCGTACATGATCGACAGCCACAGGCCCATGCGGGTGACACGGCGCACCTGCACCTCATCGCCGTCTTCTGCGGCTGCAGCGGCCAGCGGTGTCACAGCTTGGGAAAACCCCGCCCCCACGATGAAGGTCACGAAAAACAATGTGCCCGCAATGACGGCAGCGGCAAGGGCTGTCACATCATACCAGCCCAGCATCACCGTATCGGTGATATGAATGGCAAACTGCGCGAGATTGCTCAGGATCAGCGGCATCCCCAGCTTCCAGATGGCGCGGCTATGCGCCTGATATGTCAGCGGCTCTGTCTGCATGGTTCCAGCCTTAGGCGCGCGGGTGGCGCGGGTAAAGCCTTGTCTGCATTTGTCAGCACTGCGGTTCTCAGCCGGGCATCCAGCGCGTAAACTGGATCAACCACCGCTGATGGAGTTGCCGATGCCAAACCATGACACCCTGATCACAGACGCCCGCGCCTTTCTCGGCGATCTGGCCGCCAACAACAGCCGTGACTGGTGGCAGGACAACAAGGCGACCTATGATGACCGGCTGAAAGCGCCTGCGCTGGCCCTGCTGGATAAGCTGACGCCACCACTGGCCAAGCTCTCGGGCCATGCCATCAAGCCGAAACTGTTTCGCCCGCACCGTGATGTCCGCTTTTCCAAGGACAAGACACCCTACAACACCCATCTGCACATGATGTGGCAGCTGGAGGGGGACGCCCCGCAACTGCCGGTTTTCTTCTTCGGCATCGGGCTTGATTACATCACCACCGGGGCTGGCATGATGGGTTTTGACAAACCTGTACTGGCCAATTGGCGCAAGATGCTGGACCTCGACACCGACCGGATCATGGGTATCGTCACTGTGGTCGAGGATCAGGGCTTCGCACTGCGCGACCCGGCCCTGAAACGCGTGCCGTCGCCCTATGATCAGGATCACCCTGCCGGACGTCTCTTGCGGATGAAGGGCGTTGTGGCAGGCAAGGAACTGGCAGCAGACGGCCCCTTACCTGACCGGATCATGGACAACTTCCGCACTCTCTGGCCGCTGAACGAGATGCTGATCTCCATCGCCGAGGCCTGAGGCCGCGCGCACTAGCCAGCCCTGATAATGCACCATCGGTGCGCCGGTCAGCGGCGCCATCAGTGCCACGTCGAAATGAAACCGGCCATCCGCCTCATATTCGCGCGCGATACTTTGCGGCAGCAGCAAGCGGGGCAATGGCAACCACCCAAGCCGCCCCGACGTCACCGGGTAATGCAGCGCGCCATCCGCCACATGCAGCCCCAGCGCAAAGGTCAGCGGGCCAAAGCGTTCGGTCATTACCCCACCCTGCGGGCGCAGGAACGACAGGAACGGCTTTCCGGCAAAGCACCGCTCCCACAGCTCTCCGCCATCTTGCGGGGTCATCGTGACTGTGACCGCCATGTCGTCATTGGCCTTGGGAAAACCAAATGACGCAGCCACAATCCGCGACCACAGTGATGTGCCGCGCGTGACCTTTGCCCGCCCCTGCCACAGGCGTGGCCCCGCCACGTCATGGGCCGCTTGCAATGTCGCTGGCATCTTGCCGAAATCGGCCCCAAGGACCTTGTTGAAGATCGGCGCGACCGGCTGTTCGTCTTGGCTTGTCTCGACCGCCAGATCATCCATCGCGGCTGTGATCGCCGCCAGCGACACAACAGCCACCGCAGGGCGTGCGCCAGATGGCAAGCTGTCGGGCTTTCTCAGCATCGCCCTGACCGGGACCGCCGGGATGAACGGCCCCTCGCCAGCGCTGGCATAGAGACGCCACCTGCGCCGCACCCAGCCTGCAGCGGTCTTGACGGTCACCTCAACCACCATGCCGCCGGTATCACTGCCCAAACGTTCCATCCGGGCCGCGAGCCACAGCAGCATGGTGACAAACCACCCCGGCACGGCAAAACGCCAGCGCCCGCGCACCCATGACAAGAGCGCCAGCGCATGGTTCATCACGCCCAGTTCCAGCCCCGCGCGAAACAGGACTGTGCGCGCGCCAAAGGCTTTGGCAAAGAGGGCCTGATCCGGCACGCCGATCATCCACGCCCGGCGGCTGTCACCGGGCCGCAAGTCAAACCGTGCAGGCCGCGACCACCCCCGCCCTGTCACAACCTGCCCGTCCAGCGGATACCGCAGC
>JAHDGO010000407.1 GCA_020627605.1 Yoonia sp. | reverse complement strand
CTATCAGATCGCGGCCTTCATGCTGATGCGGAACCCCGTGACCTGGCGGGCCAGCCATGTCCGCCACCATACAGATACCATCATCGTCGGGCGTGACCCCGAGATCGTGGCGATGCGCCCGCCTGATCTGATGCGCATCGTGCTGAACCTTTTTGGTATCCTCGACGTCATTCACCTGATGCGGCGGATGTTTCTGCACGCCAGTGGCCGCCTGCACCCGGAAGAGGCGACCTATGTCCGTGCGGCCGATGCGCCGCGCGTCTTTCGAGTGGCCCGCATTTGGCTGGCAATCTATGCCGCCGTGATCGGACTTGCGCTTGCGGCGGGGTCCGTTCTGCCCTTGATGCTGATCGGGCTGCCCCGTCTTTACGGGGCGTGGCATCACGTGATGACCGGGCTGTTGCAGCATCTGGGGCTGGCCGAGAATGTGCATGATCACCGCCTCAATACGCGCACCGTTCTGATGAACCCGATCAGCCGGTTCATCTACCTCAACATGAATTACCATCTTGAACATCACCTGTTCACGATGGTGCCCTACTACAATCTGCCCAAGCTGCACGCGCTGATCCGTCACGACACGCCAGCGCCAGAGCCGTCGATTGCCGCCGCTTTCCGCAAGTTGCTGCCAGTGTTGATCAAACAGCTACGATATGAGGACGCGGTGATCGTGCCTGCCCTACCGGATGGTGCGACACCCTATGGGACAGAGGTCGACGCGCTACGCCCTCACGCGGTGTGATCGTCCGGCGTTTCGCTGATCTGGGGCGCAGGCCGCCCGGTGATCAGCCGCGCACCCTTGGCGTAGGTCAGGTAGGACCACACCCAGCTGAGCGCGACCATGATGGGTTTGCGCACACCGATCAGGAAATAGATATGGGCAACACCCCAGATCGCCCAGGCGATAAAGCCTGAGAGTTTGATTTTGCCAAAGTCGATCACTGCAGCATGGCGTCCGATGGTCGCCAGATTGCCGGCGTGGCGATAGGTAAATTGGTCCCTGGGTTTGCGCCCGGCGACCGTATCAATGATGCGGCGGGCGACAAATGCGCCTTGCTGCTTGGCGGCTGGCGCGATGCCGGGCACGTCCATGCCGTCTTTCCAAGCGACCTTTGCCGCGTCGCCGATGACATAGACGTCTGGCTGGTCCGGCACCGAAAGGTCTGACGCAACGCCAACCCGACCACTGCGATCCGTTTCAACACCCAGCCAATCACCAAGGTGTTTGACCGCGACGCCCGCCCCCCAGACCACGGTCGCCGCAGGCAGATAGGCGCGGCTGGTTTCCACGCCATCGGCGGTGATGTCCTGCACTTTCACGTCGGTCCAGACCTCTACGCCAAGCCCTTCAAGTGACCTCTGTGCCTTGGCCGACAGATCAGGTGGAAACGGGGCCAGCAGGCGGGGGCCAGCCTCGATCAGGATGACCCTTGCGTCGGTCGAACTGATCCTGCGGAAATCGCGGGCGAGGGTGAAATTGGCAAGCTCTGCTATGGCGCCGGCCATCTCGACCCCGGTGGGGCCGCCGCCGACCACCGCAAAGGTCAGTTGGCGCGTTTGTTCAGCGGGATCATCCGCAAGCTCCGCCCGTTCAAAGGCGGTCAGCACGCGGCGTCTGATCTCTGTCGCATCGACGAGACGTTTGAGGCCGGGGGCATGTGCCGCCCATCCGTCGTTGCCGAAATAGGAATGATCTGCGCCGGTCGCGATGATCAGATGGTCATAGTCCACAGGGCCATCGGCGGTGATCACCTGCCGGTTGGACAGGTCGATCCCTGTCACCTCTGACATGGTGACAGTCACGTTTGGCTGGCCGGAAAAGATGCCCCGGATGGGCCAGGCGATATCAGCAGGCGACAGATCGGCAGTGGCCACCTGATACAGCAAAGGCTGGAACAGATGGTAATTCCGCCTGTCGATGATCTCGATCTCGACAGGTGCCTTTTTCAGCGCCTTGGCTGCGGCGAGCCCGCCAAAGCCTGCACCGATGATCACGACCCTGGGCCGTTTCTGCGCTGCGTCGTCCATGGCGCTGATTTAGCAGCCAAGGGGCGGCTGTGCATCCGAAATCGCACTGCGACAGGCCAACACATTTGCTGATCCCGGCGGATGCTATAGATCATGCCCATGCCCTACGAATGGACGCCAGAACCACCACATCAGACCCCGGACTGGCAATTGAGCCTTTGGCCCTACCGGTCGCTCTTGCGCAAGGATTTTGTGATTTTCATCGGGGCGACCGCCGCATTGGTCGCGCTGCCCGTGCTGACGTTGTTGGGCC
>JAHDGO010000406.1 GCA_020627605.1 Yoonia sp. | reverse complement strand
CTACCGCGCCGAGGTCACATTCGACAATGCCACACGTGCCAACCTTGGCGGGTTGAAGCATTCGGAACGTGTGCTGCTGGGGCTGGCCCTGATGAACCGCTACACCTCCAAAACCGCAAACTCCCGGTTTGAGCCGCTTTTTGCGATGCTGGATGCGCGCCAGATCCAAGAGGCCGAGATCCTTGGCAAGGCAATGCGGCTGGGGGCCATGCTGTGGCTGACGGCCGAAGAAGAGCCCGGCGTGCTGCAATGGAAACCCAAGAAGCGCGAGTTGACGCTGAAATTGAACAAGCAGGCGCGCCCGCTGTTCGGTGAAGTTGCCGAAGCAAGGTTCGCCGCACTCGCCAGCGCCATGTCCGCGACTGGCACGGTACAATTCAAGAAATAGCCCGTTTTTTGGGCCAGTCGCCCTGATTTGCAGCATCAGCTTGAATTGCGAGCCCCTCATCACTGCACCTATCGGTGAAAATCCGCCGAATTTCTTCGTTTCTCTCACAGCACCACAATTCTGACACCAATCTCACTTTCCCTGATGGTCCCGTCGCCATGTTGGCGCTGGTTTTGTTTTAGGTGAGTCGGTTGGTCATGTTAGATGGTAAACAAACGCAGGCGGATGTTCTGAGCTTTGATGTTGCAACGGTCGCCATCAAAGGCATGCGTGAATATCAAGAAGACAGTCTGATCTCCAGCTTCCCGCTTGGGCAGGACACCGGTTTCGCCGTTTTGTCGGATGGCATGGGCGGGCATACCGCAGGCCATGTGGCCAGTGCACTTGTCGTGGCCGAAGTCTTTTCACAACTCAAGATGAAGGACCTGCTGCTTGAAGACGGCGTCCTGAATATCCCGACCACCCTGCAAGAGGCCGCAGAGGCCGCCAACGCCCGCGTTGCCGATTACGTCGCTGCCCATGACGACAGCTTTGGCATGGGGGCGACATTGCTCAGCATGGTGATCCGGCGGGACAAACTTTATTGGCTGTCTGTCGGCGACTCACCCCTATTGCTGTTCCGCGACGGCGCATTGCGCCAACTGAACAAAGACCATTCCATGGCGCCGCAAATCGACATGATGGTCAAAACCGGTGCGCTTTCCAAAGAAGCGGGCCGCGACCACCCCGACCGTAATACACTCACCTCCGCAATATCAGGAGAGGCGATCGAAAAGATCGACTGTCCAACCCGGCCCATCGCCTTGCTGCCTGACGACATTCTGATCGCGGCAAGCGATGGGCTGCAATTCCTGCCCAATAGCGTCATTGCCCGTCTGCTCAAACAGACCCAGGACAGCCATTCCGTCGACATCGCCAATGCGTTGATGGACGCGCTGGAAGACCTCGACCACCCCGATCAGGACAACGCGGCCTTTGTCGTCATTCGCCTTGGCGTCGGGCATGAAGAAAAATCAACCGCCGTCGATTTGGCTGACCTGCCGGTGCTGGCCACAGCCGATGATGACGACGATGACGCAGACGCAGGCAACCGCAAAATCAAGGTTGTCACGGCACCTGACACCACGGCAGAGCCGGAAGCGACCGCCGAAGCGGCGGAACCGGAAACACCCGAAGAACCCGCCGCCGATCCTGATCGTGAACGTAAAGCCTATTGGTACCGTGGGCAGAAATACTACAAGGACTGACCCGCAGGATCAGAGTTCGATTTCACCCTCATCAGGCGCCGGCTGCCAGTCTGGCGCGTCCGGTGCCCTGCGGATGATGATATCGCCGTTTGGCAGGAATTCCGGGGCCTCGTAGTGCCGGAAATCGTCAACCTGCTCCAGCAATTCGGCAAAGGCGGGGCCGACGCTGCTTGCGAAATCTGCAAAGGCCGGGCCCATCTGTTCAAATGCGTCGCGCATGTCGCGCAGGGCCGGTTCCATCTCTGACATCAGGCCGCGCATCAGCATCCGCGCGCCCTCTTCCATCAGGTCAAACCCTTCTTCCACCTCTGCGTCAGGTGTGTCCTGCGCCATCACGGGCAGGGCCGGAGTGATCGCCAGCATGAATGCAAAAACAGATGTTCTCATGCCGCTAACATAGCGAAATCTGCGCCGATTTTCAATCAACCGCCGCAAAACTCACCATCACGGGGAAGTGGTCAGAACCCGCAAGCAGTGCCTCGCGCAGGTCCACATCTGCATAACAGGCCGGGTGATCAAAAGGGTGCCAGATCTGCCATTGCGGTGCCTTCCGGCGCAAACCGGGTGAGACCATGACATAATCAAGCAGCGCCTGCAGATAGGGTTGGCCCCTGCGTTTGAAACGCGCGGTCGTTGGTGTCGCTGCAATCCGCTGGCCCAG
>JAHDGO010000405.1:1061-2297 GCA_020627605.1 Yoonia sp. | reverse complement strand
GCGAGACTGTGTTGCCGTTGGGCGAGGGCGTGCCGGACGCGGTCAACACCGCCGGGCCAGACCTTGCAGTGGTGCCTGCCAGATGACCGGGGCGTGTCGCGCGCATGGTCGTGGGGTTGTCCGCACGATACACATCCTGGAATGCCGCAATGTTTTGCGCCTGAAATCCGGGGGTGTCTGCGTTGGCAATATTGCGTGCCACCACCGCCTGCCGTGATCCGGCGTGGCGGGCCATGGCGCTGGCCGTCTGGAACAGATCCAGAGATTGATACATCGGGGATTCTCCCTCGTCTGGCTTCAACGAAGGCTTAAGCGTGATTCCTTAAAAAGATGTGTGTGAGGCAAGGTAAGGTGGCGACATGCAGGACCATATACTGGAGCAGATGCGACGGGCGCTGATCCCGCTCGAGGCGTGCCATGCCGTTGGCCATGTGATCAGTGTCGCAGGCGGAATGGTGCAGATGCGCTGTTCCGCTGTGCCGACGCCACTGGGCGCGCGGGCGCAAATTCACAGCGGGCCGCACCACATCGGGGCAGAGGTGATCCGCCTTGTCGCTGACGGTGCGGACCTGTTGCTTGATGGGCCAGCTGATGGCGTGGCGATCGGCGACAGGGTTGTCATGCAGCCTGCGCCTGTCTTTGCCCCTGATCGCAGTTGGATCGGGCGCGTTATTGACCCTGATGGCCGCGCTTTGGATGGCCAGCCGGTGCTGCCAGGGCGTGATCACAGACCGCTGCGCGCCACGCCGCCGCCGCCACAAGCCCGCCGGGCGATGGGGCCGCGCCTGGAAACGGGGATGGCGGTTTTCAACACCATGTTGCCGCTGGTGCAGGGACAGCGGATCGGGCTGTTTGCCGGGGCGGGGGTTGGTAAATCCAGCCTGCTGGCCGATCTGGCGCGCGGTGTGACGGCGGATGTGATCGTGATCGCCCTCGTGGGGGAACGTGGGCGCGAGCTGCGCCATTTTGTCGAGGATGTGCTGGGGCCAGAGGGGATGGCCCGCGCCGTGATCGTCGCCGCCACATCCGACCGCGCGCCACAGGTGCGGCGGCGCTGTGCTTGGGCGGCCATGGCTGTGGCAGAGCATTTTCGTGATCAAGGCAAACAGGTGCTGTTGCTGATCGATTCCGTAACCCGCTTTTGCGAGGCGCACCGTGAGGTGGCCGTTGCCGCAGGTGAACCTGCTGCCTTGCGCGGCTATCCCGCCTCGACCAGTGCAGCCATTGCCCAACTGT
>JAHDGO010000405.1:765-1051 GCA_020627605.1 Yoonia sp. | reverse complement strand
CCCCGCGGCCGGGCCGGGGGTGGGCGGGTCTGGTGATATCACGGCGGTGTTTTCGGTGCTTGTTGCAGGCTCTGACATGGATGAGCCTGTGGCCGACATGCTGCGCGGGGTGCTGGATGGCCATGTCGTGATGGACCGCGAGATCGCCGAAAGGGGCCGCTTTCCGGCGATAGACGTGCTGCGGTCGGTGTCGCGGGCCTTGCCGGACGCGGCCAGCCCGCAGGAAAACACCATGATCGCGCAGGCCCGCGCCCTGATGGCGACCTATGCCAGGTCAGAACTGATG
>JAHDGO010000405.1:0-755 GCA_020627605.1 Yoonia sp. | reverse complement strand
ATCAGGCGGGCTCTGACAAGCAAATTGATACTGCCGTCCAAACTCACCCGCAGCTGGAGTCGTTTTTGACGATCAAGGACAGTCGCGGCAGCCTGGCACATTTTGCGAAACTGCGGCAGGCGATGATGTCATCGCCAATGCAACAGGATCAAAGCCATGTGGCCGCAGGCTAGGGGCGGATTTGCGACGATTGGAGCAGTGTCAGCGCGGTCGAGGCCCCGCTGGCGGCGCTGATCTGAGCGGCTTCTGATCGGACCAGAAACAAGCGGATCAGCTTTTCCTGCGCTGCCGGATCGGCCAGCGCGCCGACATCACCGCTGCCAAGCACAGCCGTGGCGCGTTCTTCGAAGATGGCGCGCTGCTGATCAAGGTCGATGCTGGCGATACTGGGTGGCAGGCCAAGGGCGGTCTGAAAGACCTCGCGTAGCGGCGGGTTGCCCATGATGGAAAACCATCGCCCCCTGTTGGTTGAGACGGCATCAAGCACTTCTGCCATGCCGGTGCTGACATTCATGGCCAGCCGCAGGTCGTTGTTCTGGTCACCGACGGCCCTTGCGAATTGGGCCGACTGGTACTGGCTGACGATCTCATCCGGGAAATCCGACAGGACAGTGCGTGGCGGGAACAGGTCACCAAAGCCAAAGGCGCGGGCAAAGCTGGCATAGCGCGTGTCGGCCAGCCTGTTGGCCAGCGCGTCATCGCGCAATGTGCCCTGCTCCAGAATACTGCGGATAAAGAAGGTATTGTTGATGTCC
>JAHDGO010000404.1 GCA_020627605.1 Yoonia sp. | reverse complement strand
CGCCATACTGAATAAATCCGTTCAGTGAATTGAGAAGTGCCGCCAAGCTCTCGGGTAAGCGCTCCAACAGTTCTGGGTCATCTACTGGCGGACCCTGATAGGTAATGTGGTTCAGTTCCATCATTCGACCGTAAACATGATGTGGCATACAGCCAACAACAATGCACTTCGACCGACACGTACCTTTCGGCTCATACCGCCCCCCCCCCCCAAAAACAAAAAACGGCCATGCCCGGGAGGAGGTGGACATGACCGTCTTTATTGATCGGCGCCCGCCCTAAAGGGAGGAGGAGGCAGGCGCGTCCTCGCAAGCGTCGCCCGGGAGGAGGTGGGCTGGCTTGCGGTATTATCGGCCCCAACCCGGGAGGAGGTGGGCGGTTCCGAATTCTGTTTCATAAAGCGGCGGCACCCGGGAGGAGGTGGATGCCGCCACCTTATTGTCGGCCCTTCGCGTCGGGAGGAGGTGACGCATCGGGCCATGTTACGGATCCACCAAATGGGAGGAGGAGCAGATCCGAATGCGAATTCCTAGGCGCCGTAGGCGGCCTCATGCGCGATACGCGTGATTTCCGAACGGCTGATGCCGAGGTCGGCCAGATCGCGGCTGCTGAGGTTTTGCAGCTCGTTGTAGGTCTGGCGGAAGATGGCGCGCTTGGCGGCTTTGTCTGCCAGTTCGGCGCGGAACGCTGCAAAGCGTGTGCCGAGCGTCTCACCACCAAATAGTGTTTCTGTCAGTGCAGTCATTGTACTACTCTCTTCATTTCATCTGCGGCTTCTACCGCTTGCTTGTGACCATCATGTAGGAGATTGCTGCAGTTGCACAATAAACTTTTGGGCAATGCTGCTATGCAGAAAATGCATAAGCATTGTTGACCTACCGTCAAGAAAGTGTCTGAAATCCCTGCATCTGTTTCGATGGGCTTGCGCATTGCCCAAAACATGCCAGATGGTGGTTGAAATATAGTCAATATGCGAACCGGGAGAATTTTATGCCTGTCAGCCGTGATGAAATTTTGGGCGCTCTGCGCCGGCTGACCCTGCCGGGTGGTGACGATCTTGTGGCGCGCGATATGATCCGCGCCTTGCAGATCGAGGGTGATACCGTGCGATTTGTCATCGAGGCTGCTGATCCTGGAGAGGCGGCCAAGATGGAAGGTGTCCGTCGCGCCGCGCAGGAGCTTGTTCAGGGGCTGCAGGGTGTCACGACAGCCTCTGTCGTTTTGACAGCCCATGGTCCGGCACCAAAACCGGCAGAGCCGCCATCGCTGAAGGTGGGCCGCCATCCGACCCCGCAGGCCGGCCCGGCCAAGGTGACAGGCGTGGACCGCATTCTGGCCATCGGATCCGGCAAGGGCGGCGTGGGCAAATCGACGGTGTCGTCAAACCTCGCCGTCGCGCTGGCCAGGGAAGGACGGCGCGTCGGTCTGCTGGATGCCGATATCTATGGTCCATCACAGCCGCGCATGATGGGTGTCAACAAACGTCCCGGCAGCCCGGACGGCAAAACGATCATTCCGCTTCAGGCCCATGGTGTGACGATGATGTCCATCGGCCTGATGATGGAGGAAGGCAAGGCCGTCGTCTGGCGCGGGCCGATGCTGATGGGGGCATTGCAGCAAATGCTGGGGCAGGTGCAATGGGGTGAACTTGACGTGTTGATCGTCGATCTGCCGCCCGGCACCGGTGATGTGCAGCTGACGCTATGCCAGAAGACGGAACTGACGGGTGCTGTCATCGTCAGCACGCCGCAGGACGTGGCCTTGATTGATGCGCGCAAGGCGCTGGATATGTTCAATTCGCTGCGCACGCCGGTGCTTGGCATGATCGAGAATATGTCCAGCTTCGTCTGCCCCTCTTGCGGGACGGAAACCCAGATCTTTGGCCATGGCGGTGTGGCGGCCGAGGCGCAAAAGATTGGCGTGCCGTTTCTGGGGGCCCTGCCGATTGACCTTGATACCCGGCTGGCCGGCGACAGCGGTACGCCCATTGCAGCAGGTGATGGCCCGATGGCCGATGCCTACCGGCAACTGGCGCGGCGGTTTATTGACGGCGGCATGGCGTGATCACGATCCGGCTGGCACAGGACGCGGATTTTGACGCGATCTGGCCACTGCTGCGTGATGTGTTCCGCGCCGGAGAGACCTATGCCGTTGATCCGCAGATCAGCCCGGCTGCAGCGCGCAGCTATTGGATGGATCAGGCGCGCGCGACTTATGTTGCCGAACATGACGGGCAGGTCATCGGCACATACTATATCAAGACCAACCAGCCCGGCGGCGGCGCGCATATCTGTAACTGCGGGT
>JAHDGO010000403.1 GCA_020627605.1 Yoonia sp. | reverse complement strand
CGCTGCCCTCCGAAGGCAGAGGCCAGAGGTTCGAATCCTCTCGGGTGCGCCACTTCATCGTCGCAAAACGATGGTGCTGGCCCGCGCGAAAGTTTGGCCAATTCGCACACCTGTGTCAGATCGCCAGACCGCCAGCATCGAAAATATGCGTTTCGGCGTCTGCGAATTGCAAGCCGATGGGGTCGCCGGGCACAAGCGTCGTGCTGCCGTTGACACGCACGGTCAATTGCCCTGCATCGCCGCAAGAGACGATGACAAAGGTATCGGCCCCAAGATATTCCAGCACGTCGACAGTGCCGTCGATTTTGCCAGCGCCCGGTGCAACCAGTGTGATATGCTCGGGGCGGATACCGAATGATTGCGCCTCTGATGGCAGGTCGATCTGCGGTGCGGCCGATGCGGGGACCACGTTCATCCGCGGCGAGCCGATGAATTGCGCTACAAACAGATTTGCAGGACGCTCATACAATTCGCGTGGTGTCCCGACCTGTGCGATCTTGCCAAACTCCAGCACGACGATCCGGTCAGCGAGCGTCATCGCCTCGACCTGATCATGGGTGACGTAGATCATTGTCGATTTCAGCGTCTGGTGCAGCTTTGCGATCTCATAACGCATCTCGACCCGCAGGGCGGCATCGAGGTTTGACAGTGGTTCATCAAACAGGAACGCCGTCGGGTCGCGCACGATTGACCGGCCGATGGCCACCCGCTGGCGTTGACCGCCTGACAGATCCTTGGGGCGCCGGTCCATGTAGTCGCCAAGTTTCAGCACCTGTGCCGCCTCGTCGACCTTTGCGTCAATCTCTGCCTTGGGCAGGCCAGCGGATTTCAGCGGAAAGCCAACGTTTTCGCGCACGGACATATGCGGGTAAAGCGCGTAGGACTGGAACACCATCGCCAACCCGCGTTTGTTGGGTGGCTCTGCTGTGGCGTCGCGGTCGCCGATCATGATCTGCCCGCGCGAGGTTTCCTCCAGCCCGGCAATCATCCGCAAGAGGGTGGATTTACCGCAACCCGATGGTCCGACAAAGATGACAAACTCGCCTTCGGCAATCTCAAGATCCACACCCTTGATGACTTGCACTGCGCCAAACCATTTCTCGACTGATTTGAGTGTAATTGATGACATCAGGCCGCTCCTTGACGTGATTGCGGAAGGTTGCCTGCCCAGCCAAGCCAGACGGCGGCTGTCCAGGTAAAGGTCTTGCCCCCGGCGGGTGCGCCGGTATGCGGGTCGTAGTATTCTGAAAAGCCGCTTTTGCGCATCAGGGCTGCGGTTTCTGCATGCATCCGATTGGCGACAGCGTGGTGGCCTTGTTCGGCCATGCCGGTCGCAACAAGGTAGTTCATGATCGGCCAGGTCGGCCCACGCCAATAACGCAGCGGTTCAAACCCGTCTGCCTGCGGGTCATAGCTGGCCAGCCCATATGTGGTCTGGTCCAGCATCCGATTGATCGCCGGCCATGCCCGGTCATCATCAATGCCGGCATACCAGCAAAGCGCCGATGCATTCGACAGCACATTGTTGAAGGTGCCTGCCCGCACGTCGCGGCTGTCGTAGCCGCCCAAGGCGTCATTCCACAGGGTTTCTGCGCCCGCCTCCAGCGTCGCGATCCAGTCATGAATCTCTGCGGTGTCTTCGCCAAACCGCTGCCCCAACGCCGCAAGATCGCGCTGCGCGCGCAATAGGGTGAACGTCATGGTGGGGTCAGCCACGCGAAACGGATTGATCTCACGCAGTTTGCCGTGATCCCAGTTGACCGAAACACCCTGTTTGACCAGTGTCAGATAGCGGTCGTAATCGGCCTTCGTCGGCCGCATATCGGCGTCAACATGCGAGGTATCACGCCGGGTGTATTCACCGATGCCGCTGACATCGATGCCGCGCATCGCACCGTCCCAGTCAGGGGCGTTGTCGCGTCCGGCCTCCCACGGGTGAGTGACGCAGACGGCGCCCTGATCGAGCCGCCATTCCATGAACCATGCATGCCAGTCGCGCAGTTTCGGCCAGAGTGCGCGCGCGCGCGCCTCTCCGCTGGGGTCCATGTCCAGCATCTTGGCCATGAATGTCGCAGCAATGGGCGGTTGGCTGATGCCAGATGACGGGATCGGCCCGCGCCCCTGCCAGACATCGGGCCCCGGAAAATAGCCCGGATCAACCTTGTGAAACAGGATATGGGGCACCATGCCGTCGTTCCACTGCCCTGACAGCAGCGTTTCCAGCTCTGTCCAGCCGCGGTCGGGGTCAAAGGTGGTAAAGCCCCAGGCTGCAAAAGCGCTGTCCCAGTTCCACTGATAGGGATA
>JAHDGO010000402.1 GCA_020627605.1 Yoonia sp. | reverse complement strand
ACCCTAGCCGGGGCGGTCAGCACTGTGCCGCCATGCACAACGCGGTGGGCAGCAGCGCTGAAGCGGGCCAAGGGGTAGCCCGCGTTATCAAGCGCGCCCAGCATCAGGGCCAGCGCATCGGCATGATTGGCAGCTGCAACGTCGGTGCGCCTGTCGCCCAGCGCCAATTGGCCTTGCGCGCCAAGGTTTGTCACCGCGCCAGAGGTCAAAGAGGCGAGGTCTGCGTCAAACACCTCGATTTTCAACGACGAGGACCCGGCGTTCAGCACAAGGATCATGATGCGACCCTCCAACCTATGCCGGGCAAGCGGATCACTTTGGCAAGCCGCAGCTGATCGCGGCCAGTGCGGCAGAGGCGATGCGCGCGGCAGGCGGGTCAGCACGCGAGGTCAGCAGGATCGGCACCTTGGCCCCGGTCACGACACCCGCCGCACAGCCGCCGGTCAGATAGACGAAGGCCTTGAACAGCGCATTGCCGGACACGATGTCAGGCACGATGATCGCATCTGCTTGACCGGCCACAGGATCATCGGTCAGTTTTTTGGTGGCAACGGCCTTTGGCGACAGGATCAGGTCCAGCGCCAGCGGACCAGAGACGTCAATGCCCGGCACATTCTCTCTCGCCCAATCGGCCAGCGCCTGACCGTCCATGGAGGACGGCACCGAGGGAATCGCGCTTTCCGTGGCCGACAGGATCGCGATTTTCGGCCGGTCGTTGCCCAGCTTGTTGAGCAGCTTTTGCACTTCGACAATCGACGATTGCCGGGTGGTCAGATCGGGGCTGACGTTGACAGCGGCGTCGGAGATCAGGATCGGCTTGCCGCCGTCAGGGTGTGAGATATGGAAGATATGCACAAAGCGCTGGCCAGTGCGCAGCCCGGCGTCGCGTGACACGGCGGATTTCATGAAGACATCAGTGTGCAACTGACCTTTCATCAGCACGTCAGCCTCTCCCGCACCACAAAGGGCGGCGGCGGTCTTGCCTGCCTCTTCCTCTCCGGTGGTGTCATGCAGGGCGTAGGCGGAGATATCCCAGTCCAGCTTCGCCGCTTCCGCTTCGATCATGTCCCGCTCACCCACAAAGACCGGCACCATGATGCCAGCCTTGGTTGCGTCCTCGGCGGCCTCCATGGGCAGGGGGGACCCTGCACGTGCGATGGCGACGCGTGGCGCGCCAAAACCCTGTGCGCGGGCGATCAGGTCTGCTGGGGCCACGGCCTCGCGGTCTGACAGGAACGGTGAACTCATCCTAGAATACTCCAATTGCGCGGATCAGGCCCAGAACGGACAGGACCAACAACAGTATCACGGCAAAACGCCGAAATGTCGCGGGTGTCGCGGCCAGAAACTGCCGCCCGCCCAGCCAGACACCAAGTGCCAACAGGGGGAAGGCCAGCGCGATGCCGATGGCGGTGTCCCATGTCACCAGCCCACCGGCCCACAAAAGCGGCAGCGTGATCAGATCCAGCCCGGTGAGGTAGACAATCATCGTGGCGCGGAAAATCGCGGCTTCGATCGGTTGCGCCGACATGAAGGCGGCAACCGGCAAACCGCCGATCCCGGCGCTGTTGCAGATGCCCGAGATCACCCCGACGCCGCCGTGGCCCACCGGGCCGATGCGCCGCTGCAAGGTCCAGCCTGACAGCAACACCAGCGACAAGATAAGGATGATGCCAGAGATGATCAGCCGCACAGTCGTGTCGCCCACCGACAGGATGATCCCCACCGAAAACGGCAACGCAACAGCAGCCCCGGCCAGCAATGCCAGCACACGGCGCCAGTCCACCTGTCCGCGGATGCCGCGGGCCTGAAAGACTGTCATCGTGATTTCGCATGCAAAGACCACCGGGATCAGAGGAAGCGGGTTGGTCAGCAGGGCCGCAAAGGCAATGAAGATTGCCGAGAAGCCAAAACCCGAATAGCCCCGGACAAAGGCGGCCCCAAGCAATGCAATTGCAAGGGCCGCCGTCGTGCCGGGGCCAAGATCGAAGGGCAGGATTATTCCGCTGCCATGTCGGCTTTGTCGATCCCGGCCACGCGGACCGGTTTCTTCATCGCGTCGCGGCGGAATGGCTCACCCAATTCCTGGTTCAGGATGACCTCGATCAGCGTGGTCTTGTTGTTTTCCATCTGATCTTTGATCGCCTGGTTGAGAAGCTGTGTCAGCTCATCCATGGTCTTGGCTTGCACGCCGATCAGACCACAAGCCTGCGCGATGCCAGCGTAGGACACTTTCATGTCCAGCTCTGTGCCGACAAAGTTGTCGTCGAACCACAGGGTGGAGTTCCGCTTTTCCGCGCCCCACTGGTAG
>JAHDGO010000401.1 GCA_020627605.1 Yoonia sp. | reverse complement strand
CCCAAGTCCAAGGCCCTTGCCCGGTGGTTTGGTTGTGTAGAACGGATCAAAGATATGGTCGGCACTGTCGTTGTCCAGACCCGGCCCGGTGTCGCGAACCGTCAATGACGTTCCCTCGACGCTGATGGTCACTACCGCAGCTGCCTGTCCGGCCATCGCATCAAGCGCATTGTTGATCAGATTGACGATCACCTGCTGCAACCGCACGTGACCGCCGTTCACCCAGACCTCTTGGCCGGGCGGGGCATAGTCGATTGTCCCACCTTCAGATGCCAGACGCATGTCTACCACCGCAATGGCATCCTGAATGACCTGATGCAGGGGCAGGGGGCCTGTTGCCTGCTGCGGACGCCGGGCGAAGTTTCGCAAATGGGCAGAGATCGTGGCCATCCTGTCCGCCATCTTTGAGATGCGGCTGATGTTGTCACGCGCTGCTGGCAACTGGTCACGGTCCAGAAAAGTCGCCGCGTTGTCGGCATAGGATTTGACAGCCGCGAGCGGCTGATTGAATTCATGGCTGAGTGCTGCTGACATCTGCCCCAGCGCCGACAGCTTGCCCGCCTGAATGAGATTGGTCTGCGTCTGGCGCAGGTCCGCCAATGCTGTCTGCAGGTCCGCTGTGCGGTCCGCAACGGCGGCCTCCAACGCGCGCTTGGCACGCTGCTCGGCGGCCAATGCGTCGGCCTGCCGGGCCTGTCGCAGCAGAAAGGCCAAGAGGGCAGCAAGGACCAGCCCGACAGAAAGCCCTGCAATCAAAAGCGTGTTCAACGCCTGCAAAGTTGCCGGACGGGTCGGCGAAAGAGAGGCCATCGTCCAGTCAAGATCAGGCAGGCTTTGCGCCGTCAGAACAAAACTTTCGCGCGGCGTGCCTTCGATGAACACATGCTCTGCTTCCGGCCCGAGAGTGGTGCGCGTGATCGGCAGCAGATCAATCCGGTCAATGGGGTATTGCAGGTTTTGCGCGATCACCCGCAGTGTCGCATCACTCAACGGGCGGATGACCCGAAAGTGCCAGTCAGGCCGTGACGACATAAAGACAAAATCGTTCCGGTTGCTGACGATGAAGTCCAGATCAACGCCGCGCCAGATATTTTCGAAGGCGGCCACATTGAACTTGATCGCCAATACACCAACGATCCGCTGTCCATCCTCCACCGGGGCGGCGTAATAATAGCCACGCTCGCCCGTCGTGGTGCCGTAGATCGAGAAACTGGACAGATCACCGCTGAGCGCTTGTGTGAAATATGTCTGGTAGTTGAAGTTGCGGCCCAAGTAATTGCGCGGTTCGCGGTAGCTGGCTGCGGCAATCGTCAGGCCGGAAATATCCATCAGATAAACATCGGTCGCTTTGACGGTGGCTGCTGTCTGGCGCAAATCCTCATTGACGCGGGCCAGTAGGGCGGCGTCGTCGGGGGCCTCTAGCAAACGCGCAAGGCTGGGCCGTTCAGCAATCAGGGCTGGCAGCGGCGCGTAGCCTTCCAGCGCAGATCGCAGGCCTTCAACAGCCAGTTTCAGTGGCACGGCGTCTCTGGCGGCCTGCTCGCGCATGTAATGCCGCTCCAACGACGGGAATGCGGCGGCCGCAAGCAGGGCGCACAGCAGTGCAAGGGCTGCAATCGTTGCAAAGATGCGGCGGCGGCGCGAGGTCATGGCGGCAATATGGCGTTCAAACCGGCCGGATCACAAGTGGGGGCAGCTGACAGACCTGTCTGCATCATCCAGTCGCGGAATTGCACTGCGGCGACATTCGCCTCATCCACGCGCAGGTAATAGCCTTCGGCGCAGGGCAATGCGGTCTCGTCAGCCAGAACCACCAGGCCCGAGGCCAGAGCGTGGCGGGCCAATACCTCGCTGACAAGGGCCACACCGTTTCCGTAGCTTGCCATATTGAGTGCCGCACCAAATGAATCGACAAAGATATGCGGTTTCAGGGCTTTGCCATTGTGCCGGCGCCAGCTATCCCATCCAGTTGATGTGCCGACAGCCTCGATCAATGGCAGGTCATGCAGGTCGCCCTGCAGGTCGGGTGACTTCAACGCCACAAGCCCGTTCGGTTCCAGCAAGGCAGAGTTGTCGCCAAACTGCTTATGCGTCCCAAACGGGATTTCGACGTCGGCGTGAACCATGTGAAAATCATCGGGCCATATGGTGCTGAGAAACCGCAAACGTGTGTCGGGATAGTGCGCGCTGAATTCCTTCAGGCGCGGTGCGATGATCCATTCGGCCACACTGACAGATGTGGCGATTGTCAGAAGGTTCTCTGTCGGGCCGGTCTCGAAGATCCGGGTCGCGGTGCCGAGTGTTTCCAGCGC
>JAHDGO010000007.1:11023-20457 GCA_020627605.1 Yoonia sp. | reverse complement strand
GCAGTTGCGTCCCCGGTCAGGTGCACCTCCATCCGGCGGTGCAGGGCGGCGCGATCAAACAGAATGGTTTCCTGCGGCAACCAGTCAATGCGCCCGCCGGGAGCGACAGACATTTTGACATGCGCAAACGCCACCTGCCCCGGCTGCGCGCCATAGCCACGCTCTGCCGCTTGCGAGGACATGACAACATGGGCGTCGGGTCCGACATCAAGGTCAATCGCCATGCGGTCGCCACCGGTCAGACCGCCAGCGGTGTTCAGGAACACCGCATCAAGCGCCGTGCCGCGCACCTTTGGGAACAGCGCCTTCAGCGCGCCCTCTTGCCGCAGATCGGCGATCACCGTATCGGCGCCGCGCCGTTTGGCCCGCAGGTGCAACGCACCCTGCGCACGCGGGACAGCGGGCACAGCCTCGGCAGCATCGATCTTGGCAAGACGTGTGATGGCGGCCCCCCGGCAACAAAATCCTCGGGGCTACATTGGCAAAGGCTGCGGCGGGAACACCAGACCAGAGGGACAAAAAACCACCCAGACACGCCCGCATTGGCGTCAGCTGCCTAATTTGCAGGCAGTCACCAGATGCCAAAAGGGCACCCCGCAGGATGCCCTTTCACAAAACCGCCGCGTTCGGTTGCGATCAGGTGGTTTCATCCATCCGCACCGCATAGCGGACAGAGCCCTTAACAGCCTGTGACCAGTTCAGATGGACCGAGCGGCCATCGCCGCCCTGCTCCCCCAGCGACCACGGCAAAGTGTAAACCCGGCTATTGCTGCTGTTGGTGATATCGCCTTGCGGCATGACGCTTTCAACACTGCGCGCAACACCGCCAAATGGCAGGGCCGCGCCGGTGTCCATCACCCAAGTGCTGGCCTCTGACGGGCGGTCATAAGTCAGATGTGCGGGGTTGCGCGCCGGATCATTGACGTTGTGAAATGTGTTGCCGACGAAATCGCAATCGCGGCTGCGCGTCAGGTTCAATCCGGCAAAGGTGGTGTCCACGCCCTCCACCCGGTCGATCCGGCCATTGAGAGAGCGGAAGACATTGCCGATCACCGCAAACCCGTTGATGAAATGGTCGGGGCCATAGGGCTTGATCACGATGAAGCGGAACGCGTCGGATACATCATTGGTCGTGAAACTGTTGCCGGTGATCGTCAGACCGCCAAAGGAAAACTGCGCGCCCAGCGCCGGGGTGGCGTCATGTTCATTGGTCCATTCAATGAAACTGTTGTCGCAGTAATTGCCGGTGACGATGCTTTTGGGGTTGGTCTGGGTAAAGATCACGCCGCCAAGGCGCAGCCCGTTCACAGCATCATCGCCCAAAAACCAGTGGTTGCCATTGATCAGGTTGCCCGTCCCCGCCAGCACACAGAAATGGCGGAACTTGCTGACACGGTTGTCGCGGATTTTCACGTCATTGGCGTTGGCGTTCATGCCCACGCTGACGCGCGAGGTCACGTTCACGTCCTGCTCGTCAGAGATCAGCTGACAGCGATCAATCATCATCCCCTGACACCCGCGCCCGGGTGAGGTCAGCGCGCGGTCCTTGGGGCGGTTGATGAAACAGTCGCGCACGTGAAAGGTAAACCCGTCAGGGGCCATCATGATCCCGCTGGCGATGCCACGGCCCTGAAACTCGATATCGTCCAGAATGAACTGGCTCAGCTTTTCGTAGCCGGAGAAATCCAGCATGTATTGGAACCGGGTGAAGGTGAAGGTCTGCGTGCCTTCAGCATCGTAGAGTGGGCGGCTCAACTCCACCGTATCGGCACCGGTGTTGACAGAGGTCACGTAGACCTCGCGCCCGACGCCATTGCCCGTTACCAGCGATCCAACAGCAATGCTGCCGACATTGGCGACATTGGTCAGCTCGTTGTCATTGCTGGCGGCATAGGTCGCCTGAGAGGTCACAACAACAGTGTCCCATGACGCGCTGTCGTCGGGTTGAAACTGTCCGTTGCGGATCACGCGGCGGGTCTCGAACCGGATGCGGGACGGGTCGGTTGCCTGCATATCCACTGGCTCAGTCAGCAACACCCGCCGCCCGCACAAATCCAGAGAGTCGTGGTCAGAGAAGTTGATCAACGCCTGATAGGCCTTCTTGAACGCCAGTTCCTCATCCTGAAACGCCGCCAGATAAGTGTCGTAGTTGTAGTCCTGCTGCATGATGAAACGGAAATCCGGCGTCTGCATGATCCGCCCTTCAAAGCGCACCGGGTTCTGCATCGTGACGTTGTCTTCCAGCAGATAGACGCCATCCGGCACCATCACCGTGCGGCCATTGGCGGCTGCGTCAGCAGCGTTGAAGGCCGCGCTGTCATCGGTGACACCATCCCCCACAGCGCCGTAGTCGCGGACATCGACCAGCCCGACCAGATCGCGGGTAAAGACGGAAGAGACATCCTCAATCGTCAGATCATCCAGCCGCACGACGCCACCCGTCGGGCCTGTCAGATTGATGCCCAGATGCCCGTATTGCGCGCCGGTCCAGGCCATGTCGACACCGGTGCGATCGGCAGTGGCCACGATGGCACGGACCTCGACCACCTCTCCGTATGTGGTCAACTGCACCGCTGGCCCGGTTTCCGGCAAAGCGGGCAGCTGGATGCCGCCCACGACACCGGCCCAGCCACTGATGCTGACAGCGGGCAACGGGCCCGATACCGCCTTGATCCGGGCTGTGACCTGCAGATAGCAGCCCGGCAAGATTGGCGTTTCCCCCATGTACCGCACACGCGCCGTTGCATCGGTTTTCAACACTTCCAGACAGCCGCTAAAATCCTGATCGGCCGCCACGAACACACCCGATCCGCTGATGGCATAGTTGGTGGTGCCCGGCGTGCCATCGCCCGCAGACCAGATGGACAGCCCGGCAGAGAATGGCAGCGGTTGAAAGACGATCCCGTCGGTGATGGCTTTGTTCATGGATTGATGGCCCCCTTGGCTGAACACGGCAAGGACCGGCGGCACTGCCGGTCTGCTTGCCCACAGGGGTAGCGATCAATGCTGAATGCAGGCTTGGGCCACCGTCACGGTCGGGCGCGCAACGGCGTGGTGGTCAGGCGCCCACGTCAGGGGCAGGCAACAGTTGCACACCATTGATCTGCCAGCCCTGCGGTGTGTCGATCATCTGATAGTCCAGCATATGCAAGCCGCCATTGGCATCACGCAGCATGACCTTTTGCCAGACCAGTCCGCCAACATCGCGCAGTTCCAGAAACCGCACATCGGCATTGTCCCAGACCATGGGATACCCCTGCTGCACCATCATGCCGAAATTGCCGGGGTTGCCGAACAGACGTTTGATATTGGGGCTGGCATATTGCCAGGCCGTGTCGATATCGCGGGCGTTAAAGGCCTCTAACTGGCTACCGATCACCCCTTCGATGGCGTCGGATTCCTGCGCGAAAAGCGATGTTGCCGCCAGCCAAAGCCCTAAAACCAAAGACAAAATCCGCATCAGCCACACCTTTCATCAAATGTCCCTTATTAGGGATACGGCCAAACGACCCGCCTAGTTTGATTTTTTCAAGGGTTTTGCCTTCAGCGTGCCGGCAAAGGCGACCGATTTCGCGAACCAGACGGCCAGCGCCTCCCCATCTGCCAGCAGCGCAGGCGGGACCGCGACATAACCCTTCATGACGCTGTTGTAGCGGATGACCGGCGCATGCGCATAAACCTCGCCTTAGGCAGCAATGTCGGCCTTTGACAGCCTGATGCACATCTCACCATCCGGGCCGACAAAGCTGAACATATTGCCGTTGACCGCCGTATAGGCGGTGGCCTTGCCTTTGCGGGTCAGGCCCGGATGCAGGCTGATCAGGCGATCATAGATGGCAATCACTGCGGCACGATCCATGCCGCAGCTTAACACAGGCGGGGTCAGGCGGCCAAACGCTCTTCAATCAGGGCGATGGTTTCTGACACACCGTAAAGCGCGATGAAGCCGCCGAAACGCGGGCCTTGCGATGCACCCAGCAACACCTCGTAAAGGGCAGTGAACCAGTTGCGCAGCGGCTCGAACCCATGCTCTTTGCCCACGGCAAAGACCATGGTCTGCAATTCTTCGGCATCCAGACCAGCATCCCAACCCTTCAGGCGCTGAACGAGGTCTTCCATCGCAGCCCGTTCCTGATCGTCTGGCGCGCGGTAGGTTTTCGCAGGTTTCACAAAGTCATTGTAATAGCGCACGGCAAAACCCGCTGCCTGATCCATCTGCGGGTTCTTTTCGGCAGAGGCATCCGGCGCATACCGCTGAATGAAACCCCAAAGCGTCTCTTTATCCTCGGCCCCTGAAACAGAGGCGAGGTTCAACAGCATCGCAAAGGGCACCACCATGTCAGAGGCGGGCACATTATGCCCATGAATGTGGAACACCGGGTTATTCGCGCGGCCCGCATCATCTTGATCAGCATAGGCGCGCAGCTGCTGGTGATACTCATCCACCGCCTTGGGGATCACATCGAAATGCATCCGCTTGGCCGTCTTTGGCTTGAGGTACATGAAATAGCTCAGGCTTTCAGTGGAGGCATATGTCAGCCACTCGTCGATCGAGATACCGTTGCCTGAGGATTTGGAGATTTTCTGCCCGTTTTCATCCAGAAACAGCTCGTAGGAAAAGTGGTTCGGCTTGCGTCCGCCAAGGATCTCGCAAATCCGGTCATAGATCGCGGTATTGGTGGCATGTTCCTTGCCATACATCTCAAAATCGACGTCCAGTGCGGCCCAGCGGGCACCGAAATCAGGCTTCCATTGCAACTTCACATTGCCGCCGGTCACAGGCAGCGTCCATTCGCGGCCGTCCTCATCGTCAAAGGTGACCTCACCCTTTTCGCCGTCCACATGCTTCATCGGCACATAGAGGACACGACCCGTTTCAGGATGGATCGGCAGAAAGATCGAATAGGTCTCTTGCCGCTCTTCCCGCAGCGATTTCAACATGACCTTCATGATATCGTCATAGCGGGCCGCGGCCCGCAGCAGGATTTCGTCAAACTGCCCGGATTTGTAATATTCGCGGGCGGAATAGAACTCATACTCGAACCCGAAGGTGTCCAGAAACCGGCGCAGCATGGCGTTGTTATGATGGCCAAAGCTTTCGAACTCACCAAAGGGATCAGGCACCGACGTCAGCGGTTTGTGCATATGTTCGGCCAGCATATCCTGCTGGGGCACATTGCCGGGGACCTTGCGCATACCGTCAAGATCGTCGGAAAAGCAGATCAGCTTGGTCGGGATGTCGGAAATGACCTCAAACGCGCGGCGGATCATTGTCGTGCGCAAAACCTCGCCAAAGGTGCCGATATGCGGCAGGCCAGAGGGACCATAGCCCGTTTCAAACAGGACATAGCCCTTTTCAGGAGCCTTCTTTTCATAGCGTTTCATCAACGCGCGCGCCTCTTCAAAAGGCCAGGCCTTTGATGTCATTGCTGCGTCGCGGAATGTGCTCATGGTTTTGCTCACTGGTTGGGGGTGATCATTGTGATCACCGCAACGCGCACTCCCTATTGCGACAGCGGCAGGGCGTCAATAAATGTGGGGGTGAAAGCAAAGGATTTGATGATGCTGCAAGACGCCCCGATGACCGCCCAAGACGCGCTCGCCGCCCTGATGATTGCTGTCTCGGCGTCAGATGAAACCATCCGCACGGCGGAACTGGTGAAAATGAGCAATCAGATCAACAACCTGCCAGTCTTTGCAGGCTATGATGCCGAACGCCTGCCGCGCATGTCCAAGACCGTGTTTGACTTGCTGGAACAGGAAGACGGGCTGGAGACGCTTTTCGGCCTGATCCGCGATGCCCTGCCAGAGCGGCTTTTCGAAACCGCCTATGCGCTGTCATGTGACGTGGCCGCCGCCGATGGCATGATTGTCGGACCAGAGGCGCGCATGCTGGAAGAGATTCGCGACGAGTTGAACCTTGACCGCCTGCATGCCGCCGCGATTGAACGTGGTGCGCGGGCGCGTCATATGACACTCGACTGACACCAAAAAGCCCGCCCGGCGTGGCACCGGACGGGCACGGTATTCCAGCTGGGTCAGGCGGCGTCGATCCCGACCACCTCAATCGCGAAATTCAGGTCTTTGCCAGCCAGCGGGTGATTGGCGTCCAGTGTCACCTCGGTCTCGCTGACAGCGGCCACTGTGACCGGCACCACCTGCCCTTGTGGCGTCTGCATCTGCAACTGGGTGCCGACCTCGACCGGGATTTCTGCCGGGATCTGGTCGCGCGGCACGGCCTGCTGGGCGTCGTCATTGCGTTCGCCGTAAGCCTGTGCGCAAGGCACGTTGACGTCCTTCTTGTCGCCCACCGCCATACCGGGGATCGCCGCATCAAGGCCCGGAATGATCTGGCCAGAGCCCACAACAAATTCCAGCGGATCCCGCCCTGCCGAACTGTCGAACGTTTCACCACTGTCCAAAGTGCCGGTGTAGTTGATGCGAACGGTATCGCCTGCTTTTGCCGTGCTCATGTCCTGATCCCTTGTCATCCATAAATTCGCGCGGACGCTACGCGGCTGCCCCCTGACTTGCAAACGGTTAGGTCTTTTCGCCAGCCGGGCAGCGTGACAGGGTAGACCACAAAGCCGGAGGACAAGATGCCCATCACCACCTATGTCTTTGATGCCTATGGCACGTTGCTGGATGTGAACGCCGCTGCGAAATCCGCTGCGGCGGAACCAGACCACGCAGCCCTTTCCGAGGTCTGGCCCGCGCTGGCCCGTGACTGGCGGCTCAAGCAATTGCAATATACCTGGCTGCGTGCCGTCGCCGGGCAGCATTGCGATTTCTGGCAGGTCACGCAGGACGGGCTTGATTGGGCAATGGAGGCGAACGGGCTGGACAGCAGCGCCACCCGCAAGCGACTGCTGGAGCTTTACTGGGAGCTTGCCGCCTACCCCGAAGTGCCCGCGATGCTGAAAAGCCTCAAAGACGCAGGGAAGGCGACGGCCATTCTGTCAAACGGTTCCCCTGACATGCTGCTGGGTGCTGTGACCTCTGCCGGGATCGCCAGTGATCTGGATGCCGTGCTGAGCGTCGAGGATGTGGGCGTCTTCAAACCCGCCGACGCCGTCTACGATATGGTCGGCACGCAATTCGGTTGCCCGAAAGAAGAGGTGCTGTTTGTCTCATCCAACGGCTGGGATGCGGCTGGGGCTGCAGGCTATGGCTTTCAGACCGTCTGGGTCAACCGCGCTGGCGAACCGTTGGACAGGCTCTACGCCGCACCGCATCACGTCCTGTCCGACCTGACCACGATACCGGAGTTTACCTGATGCCGCATTTTACCGCCAAAAACGGCACCAACCTCTATTACACTGACGAGGGCACGGGCCTGCCCGTGATCGCCCTTGCGGGCCTCACCCGCAACGGGGCGGATTTTGACCATGTTGCCCCGCATCTGCCGGTCCGCCTGATCCGTCCCGACTACCGCGGGCGCGGGCAGTCAGACTGGGCAGACCCCGCGACCTACACCATTCCGCAAGAGGCGCAGGATGCGCTCGGGCTGATGGATCATCTGGGGCTTGAGAAGGCGGCGATCCTTGGCACCTCGCGCGGGGGGCTGATCGCCATGGTGCTTGCGGCGACGGCCAAGGACCGCCTGATGGGCGTCGCCCTGAACGACATTGGCCCGGTCATCGACGACAAGGGGCTGAGCGTCATCAAGGATTACATCGGGCGCAATCCGGCGCAGAAAACCTATGCCGAGGCGGCGGCCTTTCGGGCAAAAACATGGGCCCATTTTGAAGGCGTGCCGATGGACCGCTGGCTGGCCGAGGTGACAGCGCATTACAATGAAACCCCGGACGGTCTGGTGATCCGCTATGACCCGAAACTGCGTGATGCGGTGCTGGCGGCCTTTGACACCACGCCACCCGACCTTTGGCCGCTGTTCGATGCGCTGACGGGCTTGCCACTTGCGCTGATCCGTGGCGCAAATTCAGACCTGCTGACCAAGGCCACGGCAGACGAGATGACCCGCCGCCGCCCTGATATGATCCGTGCCGACGTGCCGGGCCGTGGCCATGTGCCTTTCCTTGATGAACCGCAGGCGCTTGACGCGCTCACCAATTGGCTGGAGGCCATGCAATGAATATCGACATGATCCGCGCCGCTGCCGACAGGCTGAAAGGCCACGCAAGACGCACGCCGATCCTGACATCACCCTTTCTGGATGAGATCGCCGGGCGGCGTGTTTATGTGAAGGCCGAATGCCTGCAACACACCGGTTCGTTCAAGTTTCGTGGCGGCTGGTCGGCGGTGTCAGCCCTGACCGACAACGCGCTGAAAACAGGGGTGATCGCCTTTTCCAGTGGCAACCATGCGCAGGGCGTGGCGCTGGCCGCGCGCGAACATGGGGCCCCAGCCGTGATCGTGATGCCAGCCGACGCCCCAGCCGTGAAGATCGAAAACACCCGCGCATTGGGGGCCGAAGTCGTTCTTTACGACCGCGCCACCGAAAGCCGGGAAGAGATTGGCGACAGGCTCTCACACGAACGTGGCCTGACGCTGGTGAGGCCTTATGACGAACCGCAGGTGATTGCCGGGCAAGGCACAACGGGCCTCGAAATCGCCGAGGACATGAACGCCGCCGGCGTGACGAAGGCCGATGTGGTCGTCTGCTGCGGCGGGGGCGGGTTGACCTCTGGCATTGCGCTGGCGTTGGCAGCGGAGGCGCCGGGGCTGCGGGTGCGGCCAGCAGAACCGGAAGGGTTTGACGATGTGACCCGCTCGCTTCAAAGCGGCAAAATTGAACGAAACGCGCGGCTGGATGGGTCCATCTGCGACGCGATCATCACGCCGCAGCCCGGCGACATCACCTTTCCCATCCTCAAGGCGCACTGCGGTCCCGGCATCGTCGTGACCGAAGAGGACTGCCTGCGCGCCATGGGGCTCGCCTTTGAGCGCCTGCGCATGGTCGTCGAACCGGGCGGTGCGGCGGCACTGGCGGCGGCACTTTTCCACCCTGATGCGCTTGATGGCGACGCGGTCATCGCTGTGGCGACAGGCGGCAACGTTGACGCCGCCATATTCCGCCAAGCTTTGGAGACATTGACATGACCCGCTTCACCATTGCCAGTTTCAACGTCAAGAACCTGATCGAGGCGGATCAGGAATACTACCGGTTCGAGAAGTACACACCCGAAGAATACGCATGGAAAAAGGCGTGGCTGTCAGACCAACTGCTGACCATGAACGCCGATATCGTCTGCTTTCAGGAGATTTTCACCGAAGCCGCCCTGCGTGACGTGATCATCGAAACCGATGAGTTGGGCCAGGCCGCGAATGATGCCGTCATCCCCGACCGGTCCAAACGCTATGCGCGCAAGGCGATCTTTCGCAAGCTGGCATTCGAACCGTACACAGAGGCCGCACTGGCCTTTGCCCCGAACTCTTTCGACGGCGGCCCCGGTGAACGCCGCCCGGGGGTG
>JAHDGO010000007.1:10363-11013 GCA_020627605.1 Yoonia sp. | reverse complement strand
ATGCCATAGGTTGGTAGAGTTGTCGGCGGTTCTGGATCGACGGGCAGGGTGGCGCGTCCGTGGCCGAGCTGGCAGATCGGCTGCCGGTGCAGTTGATCGATCCCGCCGTGCATTCCCTGGTGCAGGGCGGCCCCGGTGAACGCCGCCCGGGGGTGGCGATCCTGTCGCGCTTTGGCTTTGCCGAACCGCCAGAGGTGTTGCAGGACCTTGCCGAACCGCTTGACATCCCCTTCCGCGATCTGGGGGGTGACGATGGCGGCACTTACACCGTCCGCCGTCTGTCCCGTCCGATCCTCAAGGCGCGCATCCCGGTGGGTGATCAGGTGATCACCGTGTTCAACTGCCATCTGAAATCGAAACTGGGCGAGTTTGAACGGCCCGAAGGTGCCCCCTTCCCGCCTGCCGCCGATCTGGTGCGCTACGACCCGGCCGGACGTGCCATGGGGTCTTTGCGCGCAGCACTGCGGCGGATGGCCGAGGCCTGGGTGCTGCGTCGCGCAATTTTGGAAGAGCTGGAGGCCGGTCGCCCTGTCATGGTGCTGGGCGATTTCAACGACAGTGAACATGCGGTCAGTTCCGAGATTCTGACCGGTGAAGTGCCCTTCAAGAACTACGCCTGGATGCGGCGGCATGACGCGAAAAAACACGAC
>JAHDGO010000007.1:1261-10353 GCA_020627605.1 Yoonia sp. | reverse complement strand
GATGACGAGAACGAGATCATTCAGGAGGCGATCAACAAAGTCCGCCTGCATTCTGCCGAGAAACTGTTCGTGAAACGGTCCTTGCGCGACATGGTCTACACCTCGGCCTTTGGCGGGGTATTCGAAAGTATCGACCAGATCCTGATGTCACGCCACTTTCTGAACGATGACGACGGGATCGGCGAGATGGAGTATTTCAGCGTCTTCAACGACCATCTGACCGACGGGTCACACCCGGAGGCGCCGTATAACAAGCTTGCCTCTGACCATGGGCAAATCATGGCCCATATGGCCATCGGCGAGGACGATGATGACTGAACACCGCGTTACTGCGCGCGACGGCACCGGGCTGCATGTGGTTGAGGATGGCGCGGGGCCGCCGATTGTCTTTGCCAATTCCCTCGGTGGTACCCTTCGCCTCTGGGACGCGGTGCTGCCATATCTGACACCCGGGTTGCGGATCATCCGCTATGACAAACGTGGGCACGGGCAATCGGATGTGCCCGAAGGCCCTTATAGCATGGGACAGCTTGTCAGCGATGCAGAGGCCGTCTGCGACGCGCTGGCGGTCCGCGATGCGCTGTTTGTGGGCCTTTCGGTGGGCGGCATGATCGCCCAGGGGCTTGCCGTGAAACGACCAGAGATCATCCGCGCGATGGTGCTGTCGAACACCGCCGCAAAGATCGGCAACCCTAAGCTTTGGCAGGACCGGATCGATCTGGTCAGCAGGAACGGGATGGCGGCGGCATCCGACGCCATCATGCAGCGCTGGTTCTCCAAGGATTTCTACGGCACCCCCGCCATGGCCCCATGGCAGGCGATGGTGGCACAGACACCCCTGTCCGGTTACACCGGCACCTGCGCCGCGATCGCCGGAACAGACTTCTACACCCCCACAAGCGGGCTGCGCATCCCCGTGCTCGGTATTGCAGGGTCAGAGGATAAATCGACACCGCCCGATCTGGTGCGGGAAACCGTCGACCTTGTGCCGGGATCGCAGATGGTGGTCATGCGGCGTGTCGGCCATTTCCCCTGCGTGGAACAGCCAGAGGTCTATGCCCGGCATCTGAACGATTTTATCGACAGGACAGGGCATTTGCGGGGGTAGCACAGGGAGGGAAGGCGATATCGGCTGCGCGGGTTGAAGCGGTCCTCCGGCGGATTGCGCAACCGACTTATGTTTGACCTGCCAATTTCGTCAGTCGCGCCGGATACTTGCGCACTCGGAAGCAATCAATGACCGAAACGCATCCCGCCGCCGCGCGGTGAATCCTTTGCCCGCCAACGGCGGACCGTGTCAGGATGCACATGCATCCGGCACTGCACAAAGCCGGAACGCCGTATATTTGAACAAGGAATACTGACATGACACTGCAACACCTCGCGCTAGGGCTGACACTTGGGGCCGTCGTGGCCATTTACTTTCCAATGATCGCGAAGTCCGCTCAGATCCTGGGTTCAGCGCCATTGGCAAACGTGCCGTTCTTTGGAATTGCATTTGTCTCTTCTGTGATCATTGCGATGGTCACGGGAAGCCGTCTTGCTGACTTCGGAAAGTTCACGCAAATCCCGCCGGTCCTTCTTAGCGCAGGCGTGATGAGCGCCGGGCTGATCATTGGATCGTCCTTCCTCATTCCCAAGATTGGTCTGGGGGCATTTGTGGTCCTTCTTGTCGCGGGCCAGATTGTTGCAGGTCTTGTATTTGGCCAGATTGGTCTTTTCGGCATCGCGCCTCAGCAGCTCACGCTTGCCAAAATGGCTGGTGCCGGCTTGGTGATCGCGGGGGTGTATCTTGTGAGTTTCGGGGGGTGATGCGGTTACTCTCTGACTGTGCCCCATAGGATAGCCCAGTCGGGCCGCCATCCAGACCTTCATCACCCCGGCCGATTGCACCGGCGCAAGCCTTCTGCTTGCAAACTAAACCAAACGGTTTAATCCTGCGTGGATGAATAAACGCCTCGCCATCACCTTCATTCTCATTTCGGTCATGCTCGACAGTATGGGGATCGGGCTGATCATGCCTGTCATGCCCGATCTGATCCAGGAGGTCGAAGGCGAAGGTCTGGGGGAGGCCGCCGTCTGGGGCGGGATTCTGGCCACGATTTTTGCCGCGATGCAGTTTCTTTTCGGTCCGACATTGGGCAGCCTGTCTGACCGCTATGGCCGCCGCCCGATCCTGATCGGGTCGTTGGTGATCATGGCCTTTGACTATGTGCTGATGGCAGTCGCCGGCACGATCACATGGCTGATCATCGCGCGGATCATCGGCGGGATCACAGCGGCAACTCAATCGACCTCTGCCGCCTATATGGCCGACATCTCAACGCCAGAGGAGAAAGCTGCGAACTTCGGTCTGATCGGCGCGGCCTTTGGCGTGGGCTTTGTGCTGGGGCCAATGATTGGCGGGCTGTTGGCCGAATACGGCACGCGCGCACCGTTCTGGGCTGCGGCCGCACTTGCCATGGCGAATGCGATCTTTGGGTACTTCGTCCTGCCGGAAACCGTGACCGACCGCATCCGGCGCAAGTTTGAATGGCGCCGCGCCAATCCGCTTGGCGCGTTTCAGAACATCGGCCGACTGCCGGGGCTGAAGCGGCTGATGCTGATCACCTTTGTCTATACCATCGCATTCTTCGTCTATCCCGGCGTCTGGGCCTATTTCGGGGCAGAGCGGTTCGACTGGGGTCCCGGCATGATCGGGCTGTCGCTGGGCATCTTCGGGGTTGGGATCGCCGTGGTGCAGGGGCTGCTGATCCGCCCGATCATCAACCGCATCGGGGAACGCAAGGCGGTGATCCTTGGCCTGTCCTTTGATGTGCTGGCCTTTGTGGCGCTGGGCTTTGTCACCAATGGCTGGGTTGCGCTGGCGCTGACGCCACTCACAGCGCTTGGGTCCATGGCCGGGCCTGCCTTGCAGGGGATCATGTCGCGCACCGCATCTGACGATCAGCAAGGGGAATTGCAGGGGACTGTCGCCTCGATCAACGCGGTGGCCACGGTCCTTGCCCCGCTGATGGTCACGCAAACCTTCTGGTATTTCACCGATGGCAATGGTCCGGCCTATCTGCCGGGGGCACCCTTCCTGTTATCGGCTGTTTTGACGATCGGCTGTATCGTCGTGTTCATGCAGACACCGCGCCCGGCCCGCCCACGACCCGCATAGTGTCGCATTCCGGCTTGCGGCAGCTGGCAGGGCGGCGCAGTCTGGCCCACAGACCAACGCGCAAGGACAAGACATGCCCCAGATCAAAGCAGCCGTTTGCCGTGAATTCGGTGCCCCCCTGACAATAGAGACCGTGACACTTGCCGCACCTGCCGCGGGCGAGGTCGAGGTGACGCTGAAGGCCTGCGCGATCTGCCATTCGGACATTTCTTACATCGATGGCGGCTGGGGCGGCACCCTGCCTGCCGTCTACGGGCATGAAGCGGCTGGCCATGTCACCGCCGTCGGCGATGGTGTGCGCGGTATTGCGCTGGGGGATGCGGTGGTCGTGACCCTGATCCGGTCCTGCGGCACCTGCCCGTCCTGTGCTGGTGGCGCGCCGGTCGCTTGTGAAAGCGATATGGCGACGGGGCCGCTGACCGGTGCTGGCGATGAACCGGTGCATCAGGCGATGCACACCGGCGGCTTTGCCGAGCGGGTGGTGGTTGACCAAAGCCAGGTCGTGAGCCTGCCCGCCGGCATCGCGATGGATGTGGCCTCGCTTCTTGCCTGCGGGGTGATCACAGGTGTGGGTGCTGTAGTGAATGCCGCCAAGCTGCGTGCGGGCCAAGACGTCGTGGTCATCGGTGCTGGCGGTGTGGGGCTGAACGCCATTCAGGGCGCCCGTATTGCCGGTGCGCGACGGATCGTGGCGGTGGACATGTCAGAGGAAAAGCTTGCCATCGCCAGGGAATTCGGCGCAACCGACGGGGTTTTGGCGACCGACGCAAAACCGTGGCGCGCCGCAAAGGCGGCCATAGGGCGCGGGGCCGATGCGGTCTTTGTGACCGTGGGCGCGATCCCCGCTTACGACACCGCCCCGCAATATCTGGCCCCCGGTGGCAAGGTGATCATGGTCGGCATGCCCCATTCCGGTGCGACGTCGACCTATGAACCGGTGATGCTGGCGGCGACCGGCCAAGGCATGGTCGGGTCCAAAATGGGTGACGTCGTGATCGCCCGGGATATCCCGTGGATGGTCGACCTGTATCTGCAAGGACGGCTGAAACTGGATGAGCTGATCTCGGGGCGCTGGTCGCTTGATCAGATCAATGAGGCGATTGCAGATACGAAAACGGGAAGTGCCAAGCGCAATGTGATTGTGTTTGGGTGATGCGTGCTTTGCGTGAGTTAAATACCATCTCTCAAGCGCAAATTCTTTTCAAAGCGCCACACGTCCAGTGGGAACGTCCCCGATGATGTGTCCAGATCAACAGCTTTTTCGCCTCTATTGACCCAGCCAGATTTCTCGTAGAAACGCGCGGCCCTCTCGTTTCCAACAGCACAGGCAAGCCAGGCCGTCTTGTAGCCGTTCACCCCGATTCTGCGTTCAGCGTCTTTCATCAGCGCTTGGGCGACGCCGGACCCGCGGGCACTTGGCGAAACATACATCTGATACAGTTCGTTTTTCTTGACCATGCAAAAGCCGAGGACGGTCCCGTCGCAAATTGCAGTTTGTGTGAAACGAACATTGTCCCGCGTCCGTTGACGAAAGCTCTCGGTCGTGCGCAACGCCCGCAATCTGGCCGGGACAATTTCGGCATGCGCCTCATGCCAACCAGCTTCCCAAATCTCGCTAATCTGTTGTGTTTGGCGGTCCGTCGCCGGGGTCAGCAAATAGTCCATGTCGCCATGCTAGGATCACGCCGCTTGTCAGGCAACTGACATGAAAGGCGCGTGCCAAGTTGTCTCCACCTACCCCATCGCCCCATCCAAATCGTAAACCACAACATCCCTCGTCTCTCTTGCATCCAGCGCCCGATAAAGCGCACGCGCCGCAAGGTTGTCGCTTTCGGTCGCCAGCCAGATGCCCTTGCAGTCTTCCGCCCGCGCCGCTTCTATCAAGGCCGCACAAAGTCGCTTGCCGATCCCGCGCCGCTGGTGGGTTTCGCGCACGCCGACTTCATTGATGAAAAACGCAGGCGGCTTGTCGGGGTGCAACATGACCTGCCCGCTGGCCATCCCGACCGCGTGGGTCCCGTCAAAGGCCAGCACCATATGATGCAGCGGGTCGGCCAGAAAGGCGGCGGCCTGATCGGGGCGGACGGGGTTGTCAAACACCCCCTCGGCCACACCCAAAAGCAAGTCCAGATCATCTGGACGCAAGCGACACAACGTGATTGGGTCAGCCACAACAAGCCCTTTCGAAAGCGTGACGCCATGAAACTCGCCGATCTCGATGTCATTGTCACGGCCCCGCCCGCGCCGGGCTGGGGTGGGCGATACTGGATTTTGGTCAAACTGACCTCTGACACCGGGATCACTGGCTGGGGCGAATGCTATGCCTCTTCCGTTGGGCCGGATGCGATGATCGCGGTGATCAATGACGTCTTTGCCCGCCACATGGCGGGCGAAAACCCCGAAAATATCGAGCTGATGTTCCGCCGCGTCTACTCCGCAGGGTTTACCCAACGGCCCGATCTGACCGTCATCGGCGCATGGTCCGGGCTGGAAATGGCCTGCTGGGATATCCTGGGCAAAGACCGTGACCGCCCGGTGCATGCGCTGATCGGTGGGCGAACAAACGACCGCATCCGGGCCTATACCTATCTTTACCCGCGTCCCGACCACCCCTTGCCGGATTTCTGGGCCAGCCCTGACATGGCCGCAGAAGTGGCCGTGGATATGGTCGAAATGGGCTATACCGCCATCAAATTTGACCCCGCCGGACCCTATACCATCCGCGGCGGGCATATGCCCTCGATGCATGACATCAGCCTCTCGGTGGCTTTCTGCAAGACGATCCGCGATGCGGTGGGCGACCGGGCTGATCTGCTCTTTGGCACCCATGGGCAGTTCTCGACCGGCGGGGCAATCCGGCTTGGCAAGGCGTTGGAGCCTTACAGCCCGCTTTGGTACGAAGAGCCGATCCCACCCGACAACGTCGCTGAAATGGCCAAGGTGGCCGCTGCGGTGGCGATCCCCGTGGCAACGGGTGAGCGTCTGACGACGAAGGCAGAGTTCGCACCCGTTCTGCGATCAGGGGCCGCAACGATACTGCAACCGGCTCTGGGGCGGGCAGGCGGCATCTGGGAGACGAAAAAGATCGCGGCCATGGCAGAAGTCTACAACTCGCAGGTTGCCCCCCATCTTTATGCCGGGCCAATTGAATGGGCGGCAAACATTCAACTGGCGGCCTCGATCCCCAACATCCTGATGGCCGAAACGATTGAGACACCGTTCCACGATGCACTGATCAAAAGCAGCATCAAGGTCGAGGGCGGGTATATCCCTGTCCCAACGGCTCCGGGTCTTGGGATTGAGGTGGATGAAGACCTCGCCCGCGCCCACCCTTACACAGATGACGGGTTGCACCTGCAAATGCAGGAAGACCCGATCGGCTATCATGGAGTTAACAGTTTTGCTGGTGGTGCGCCGGTCAAATCCGGGTGACCAGGTCAACTGCGCGCGTTAACTCTGTAATAGCGTTACCCCACCACATTGCGCGCGGCCAACCTGATCGCGGCCACGTTGACCCATGGGCAGCGCATGGCCAAGTAAGGTTAACCTGACCTCTGGCACTTTTCTGCAGCGCTGATCTGGCCTAAGACTTAACTGTGTTCAATTTGGGGGCAACATGGCACGTCAAACCGAAAGCCGCCGCGCGGCCCTGCGCGAGACCTTGATCGGTATCGCAGAGCGTAAGATTGCAAACGACGGTCTGGCCGCCTTGCGCGCCCGCGATCTGGCGACAGAGGCTGGATGCGCGGTTGGTGCGATCTACAACGTCTTTGGCGATCTGACAGAACTGGTGCTGGCGGTGAACGCCCGCACGTTTCACAGACTGGGCGTCGATGTCGCCGCCGCCCTTTCCGAGGCCCCTGCTGACGCGACAGAACAACTGGTCATCATGGCGCAGGCCTATCACCGCTTTGCCGCCGACAACCAGAACAGCTGGCGCGCGCTGTTTGATGTGGACCGCGCCCCCGGAGAGGCCGCGCCAGACTGGTATTTGCAGGAAATGGGGCGGCTCTTCAGCTATATATCTGATCCTTTGTCAGTGGTCTTTCCCGACCGCGACGCGGAAGACCTGACGCTGATGACCCGCGCGCTGTTTTCATCCGTGCACGGCATCGTGCTGCTTGGTCTGGATGAGGCGAGCGCTGGGGTCTCTGCCGACAACATCGACCGGATGATCGCCATTGTGCTGCGGCAGGTGACCGACTCTTCATAATATTTGAACGACGTTCATTTTTTTCTTGCAATTGGTAAAGTGAGTCGCTATCTCCGCTTTATGAACAGTGTTCACACACTGAAACGGAACGGAGAAAACCATGTTCAAGACACTTGCCACGCTGATCCACGGGCAGAACGCCCGCGCCGAAGACCGCGTGCGCGATGCCTTTGCCATCGAGTTGATCGACCAGAAAATCCGCGAAAGCGAAAACAGCCTGCGCGCCGCCAAGGCCACGTTGGCCAGCCTGATCCAGCGCCAGCGGTCAGAGCAAAAACAGCATGACGCGCTGAAGTCGCGGATCGCTGATCTGACCAAACGCGCCAAAGAGGCACTGGACAATGACCGCGAGGATATGGCCGAGGAAGCCGCCCGCGCCATCGCCAGCATGGAAAACGAACTGGCCTTGCGTGTCGAAACGCTTGACCGGCTGGAACAGAAGGTGATGCGCCTGCGGTCCTCCATCGAGGGCGGTCACCGCCGGATCATCGACCTCAAACAAGGGGCCATTCAGGCCCGCGCGGTGCGCCGCGAACAAAACATCCAGATGCAGATGGCCAAGACTGGCGTGCAGTCTGGCAGCGTTGAAGAGGCAGAAGAACTGATCGCCCGTGTGTTGGGCCGCGACGATCCGTTTGAGCGGTCAGAGATCCTCGCCGATATCAACCGCGATCTGGATGGCGGCAGCATCACCGACCGCATGGCCGACGCAGGCTTTGGCAACGCCACACGCGCAACCGCTGATGACGTGTTGGCCCGGCTGAAGTCGTCCAAGAAGTAACACCCATATTCCCCAATCCCCTGAAAGGAAAATCCAATGTTGAACCAAAAATCAGACAACGCCCTTATCATGTTCGTGAACCTCATCGGCGTCGGCGTAGCCTATGGCATGCTGGGCATCTCGCTCTGGCTCTCGACCGATGTGCCGCTCTCGACCAAAGGCTTCTGGGCCATCTCGGTCATGCTTTTGACGCTGGCGCTCGTGAACTTCGTCAAATACCGCTTTGACGATAAAATGTCAGAGGACCGCATCCGCCGGATCGAGGATGCCCGCAACGAAAAGCTGCTGGAAGATTACGTCAGCGAAAAGGGCTGATCTTGAACACCGCCGCAGCCGGGTATGCCCCGGCTGCGGCTTTTTGCTTTGCAATCCTCTGACCCTGGGCCAAAGTCATGATCATGAGTTATCCGCGCCAGTTCGCCGCCCGCATCGTCGGCCAATCCATCCGCATCTTTGCCCGCGCGATCACAGCTGTGCGTGCTGACTGGAAAGGCATTGAACCGGTGCCGCGCCAGCGCGTTTATTTCGCCAATCACACCAGCAATGCCGATATGCCAATGATCTGGTCGGTGCTGCCGCCGGCCTTGCGCCGCACCGTCCGCCCGGTCGCCGCCGCTGACTACTGGCTGAAAAACAAGCTGCGCGCCTTTGTCGGGCCAGAGGTCTTCAACTGTGTGCTTGTCGACCGACGGCCAGAGGTCAAGGACAAGCCGATGGACAAGATCATCGCGGCCCTTGATGAGGGCGCATCGCTGATCATCTTTCCCGAAGGCAACCGCAACATGACCGATGATCCGCTGTTGCCGTTCAAGGCCGGGCTATACAACATGGGGGTTGCCCGCCCCGACGTCGATCTGGTGCCCACATGGGTCGCCAACCTGACAGAAATCATGCCCAAGGGTGAGGTCATCCCCCTGCCACTGATCTGCACGGTC
>JAHDGO010000007.1:0-1251 GCA_020627605.1 Yoonia sp. | reverse complement strand
ACCGATCCATGTACGCGACGGCGAAAGCAAAGATGACTTTCTGGCCCGCGCGGCAGAGGCGCTGCTGGCCCAGCGCCCAGAGGTGCGGTCATGAACAGCACCACAACAGACATCCTGCTGCTGGCCTTCGGCAGCTTTGGCATCCTGATCGCATTGACCGTGCTGGGGGAAATCCTGCGCGCCAAGCAACCCGTTGATGAACCAAATCCGGTGCTTGATACCTATATGACGCGGGTGCAAAGCTGGTGGGGCATGGTCGCCTTTATCGGGGCAGCGTTGCTGCTGGGCAAAACCGGGGTGATGGTGCTTTTCGCCTTTGCGTCCTTTGCGGCGCTGCGCGAAATCCTGACACTGACAACCAAGGCAAAGGCCGACCATCTGTCGCTGGCTCTTGCATTCTTTGTGGTCTTGCCACTGCAATATGTTTTTGTCGGCCTCGGGTGGGAGGGGCTCTATTCCGTCTTTATCCCCGTCTATGCCTTTCTGTTCCTGCCAATGGTATCTGCCCTGCGCGGCAATCCCGAACGGTTTCTGGTCAGGGTCGCCGAGACGCAATGGGCGCTGATGATCGCCGTCTATTGCGTCAGCCTTGTGCCCGCGCTGATGGCGCTGGACATCGTGGGCTATGGCGATCGCGCAGTGCTGCTGGTCGCCTTTCTGACAATGGTGGTGCAGTTCGGCGATCTGCTGGAATACTTCTTTGGCCGCCGTGTCGGGCGCACACGTATCGCGCCGGGCCTGTCACCCAAGACATGGGAGGGTGTCTTGCTTGGCGTGGCCAGTGCGATGGTGATCGGTGCCATGCTCAGCTGGATTACACCTTTCGGCGTCTTGGGGGCGGCACAGATGGCAGGGATTGCGTCATTTGTGGGGATTCTGGGCAATCTTGTGGTCGCGGCCATCAAACGTGACCGTGGGGTCAAGGACTGGTCGCATCTGATCCCCGGTCAGGGCGGCTTTGTCGACCAGCTGGACAGCGTGATCTTTGCCGCGCCCATTTTTTATATGCTGACGTCCTATTTCTATACCTGACCACGGGGCAGAAACTGCGGCAGCTTTGACAGGTTCTTGGCCAACAGTGTGCCGATCCCCCCGATACGGTGTGCCCGGATCGCGCGGTAATCCTCTCTGCTTTTGCGGATCATCTGTCTGATAGAGCGGTTGCTGGCTCCGCCCATGCGCATTTGCACCAAAACCTGCGGCAGGTAGACCAGACGTAACTGGTTGTCTTTGAGGATGCGCAGCATCGCC
>JAHDGO010000400.1 GCA_020627605.1 Yoonia sp. | reverse complement strand
GGCGCTTGATCTGCGTGGTCAGCCACAGCGCACAGGATGCGTAAATCAGCGCCCCGATGGCCATCGGCATTGGCGTACCGTCAAATAGCCAGGCCACAGGTGCCGCCAGAAACACGCCGCCGATCGTTGCGACAGCCGCGATGATAGAGGCGGCGATGCCAGCGATATGGCCCATCTCCTCCATGGCCAGCGCGTTGAGATTGCCAATGGTCAGGCCAGCCTGAAAGAAATTCGCCGTGATCCACAGGACATAGGTGCCAAAGGCCAGCGGGTAGGGGGCATCAATGGCGGTCACGACAATCATCAAAAGCGTGACGGCAATCTGCACGGTGAATGTCGCTTTGATAATCGCGCGCATCCCCAGCCGCATTACAAAGCGCGCGTTCAGCAGACTGGCAGAGGCCGACAAAATCGCGATGCCACCAAACCACAGGTGAAAATGCGCACCTTGGCCAAAGGTGATGTCAAACACCTGCTGCGTCGAGGACAGCACGGTGAAAAGCATCCCGAAGGTCAGGGTCTGGATGAATATCGACAGGCGCGCTGTCGGGTGGGCAAACATCTCTTTCATCGCAGCCCAGAGCGACGGCACGCTGAGCGGACGCCGGTTTTCCGGCAAGAGCGTTTCAGGCTGGCGGATCAGCAGCCATGCCAGCGACATTGCCGAAAAGATGATGAAGGTCGCAAAGATCGCCCGCCAGCCAAAGGCCAGAATGATGTAGTGGCCCATCGTCGGCGCCAAAGCAGGCACCAGAGCAAAGACAACCATCACAAATGACATGATCCGCGCCATGTTTGGACCGGCATAAAGATCGCGGATCAGGGCCATGGCAACAACGCGCGGCCCTGCCGCACCCAGCCCCTGCACCACACGGGCGGCCAACATGAGCTCTAGCGTTTGTGCGGCCCAGGCCACAACACAGGCAATGACATAGACGATGGCGCCACCGACCATGACGGGCTTGCGCCCGAAGGCGTCTGACAGCGGCCCGGTAAAGATCGTGCCGATCCCCATGCCTAGGACAAAGCTGGTGATCACCAATTGCGCGTTATTCACGTTCTGGGGAGACAGAGCGGCGCCGATTTCCGGCAGCGCAGGCAGCATCGCATCAACGGAAAAGGCCACCGTCGCCGTGACCATCGCGATCATCACGACAAATTCGGTTTGTGGCAATCGCTTGGGCACAGCGGTTGCCGTCTGCTCCGTCATTCTGCGGCCGCGATCTGTTCCATGATGTCGGAAATGACATTGGCCCACATCTCTGGCGGTTGGGCACCGGGCACCGCGTGCTGCTGTGCCACGATGAACGTCGGGACAGAGTTGATGCCCATCTTGCGGCTATGGGCATCGCGCGCGCGAATATCGGCGGCGTCACTGTCGGAGGCCAGGAGTTTGGTCACCATGGCGGCGTCCATCTCGGCCGTATCGGCGATATCGGCCAGCACCTCATGGTCGCCGATGTCGCGCCCATCAACGAAATAGGCCTTGAACAGCAGATCAACGACAAAGCTTTGACGCTGCTCAATCCCGGCCCAATGGATCAGACGATGTGCATCAATTGTGTTCGGCGTCGTCTTGATGGCGTCAAAGTTGATCAGGGCACCTGATTTTTCGGCATGTTCAACGACCGGGGCATAGGCCCGCACGGCCGCCTCTTTGCCGCCAAACTTACCCTCCAGATAGGCACGCCGGTCCATGCCGCTTGCTGGCATGTCGGGGTTCAGCTGAAACGGATGCCATTCGATCGTGAACGGGTGATCGGGCACCTCTGCCAGCGCCTTGTCCAGATTGGTCTTGCCGATGTAGCACCACGGGCAAATCGGGTCTGAGATGATGTCGAGTTTGACCATGCTGGCCTCCGCCGTAGGGGGTGTTATGGGGGTCTATCATGTCTGGCACGATGCGAAAGGTCAGGGGGACGCAATAAACTGTGCATGGCTGCACAGTGCTGCACCCAGCTTGCAAGATTTCCGCCTGCCGCCTATGAACAAACCATGTCTGAGAATGATCCGAAAAACCTGATCCGCATCGCACACGAAAATGGTGAATCCGGGGTCGCCCAACCGGTGGACCTTGGCGCGCGGGTGCGCGAACTGCGCAAGGCCCGCGACTGGACGCTGGAACAGGCCGCGCAGCAGGCCGGTCTGGCCAGATCAACCCTGTCCAAGATCGAAAACGGACAGATGTCGCCCACCTATGACGCGCTGAAAAAGCTGGCGGTCGGGTTGGAAATTTCTGTGCCGCAGCTGTTTACCCCGCCATCAAAGGGGCAGGTCAACGGGCGTATGGCCATCACGCGCAGCGGCGAAGAGACCGCCAAGGTG
>JAHDGO010000399.1 GCA_020627605.1 Yoonia sp. | reverse complement strand
CAAAATGCACGCCGAATGGGGTGAGGTCACGCAGACCGCCGCTGATGAGATGAACGCGACCAAAGCCGCAGGCGGGCGGATCATTCCTGTGGGCACAACTGCGCTGCGCCTGATCGAAAGTGCGGCACAGGCTGGGCAGATGCAGCCATGGACCGGCCCGACCGATATTTTCATCACGCCCGGTTTCCGGTTTCAGATGGCAGACGGACTGATGACCAACTTTCACCTGCCGAAATCAACCCTGATGATGCTGGTCTCTGCCCTGATGGGGATCGAACAGATCAGGGCGATCTACCATCACGCAATTGAGGAAGAGTATCGCTTTTTCTCTTACGGTGACGCGTCGCTTTTGCTGCCAGACGGGTAGGGCGCAAACAGGCGCGCGGGCGTCGCGAAATCATGCTGTAGTGCAGATCGAATCGTGACATAGGGCGGTTCTGGTTTGCTGTGAAAGGGGCCCGTCATGCTGCAGGTTTTTACCGGGTCCTGGGCCCTGTTTGTTGGTATGTTCATGCTGATGGTCGGCAACGGCCTGCAGGGCACACTGCTTGGTCTGCGCGGCGATCTGGAAGGGTTCAGCACGTTCTCGCTGTCCATCGTCATGTCGGCCTACTTTCTGGGCTTTCTTTTCAGTTCACGCTTTACACCGAAACTGATCCGCCGCGTGGGCCATGTGCGCGTGTTTGCGGCGCTTGGCTCGCTTGTCTCGGCCGTCCTGATCTCATACCCGGTGCTGGTGGAACCTTGGGCCTGGACCATTGGGCGGGTCATCATCGGGTTCTGTTTCTGCGGGGTGTATATCACTGCTGAAAGCTGGCTGAACGATGCCTCCAGCAATGAAAACCGGGGCAAGTCGCTGTCGATGTACATGATTGTGCAGATGGCGGGGATCGTCTTTGCGCAATGGATTGTCAGCCGCGGCGATATCTCTGGCTACGTGCTGTTCATTATTCCGTCCATTCTGGTGTCACTGGCTTTTGCCCCGGTGCTGTTGTCGGCGCGTCCTATGCCGGCGTTTGAGACAACCAAACCCATGACCGTGAAAGAGGTGATCAACGCCTCACCCCTTGTTTGTCTGGGTATGTTCATGCTGGGCGGCGTCTTTTCCGCGCAATTCGGCATGTCTGCTGTCTATGGCAGCCGCGTCGGGCTTAGCGTGGGCGAGATTTCGTTCTTCATCTCGGCCATCTATGTCGCAGCGCTTGTGCTGCAGTACCCTATCGGCTGGCTGTCGGACCGGATGGAACGGCGTGTGCTGATCATCTGGATCGCGTTTCTGGGTGGGTTCGGATCACTGATCGCGTTTCTTGTGCCGGGGTATTTCCTGATGATCGTCATTTCCGGTGCGATTGTCGGTGGAACGTCCAACCCGCTTTATGCCTTGCTGCTTGCATACGCCAATGACTATCTGAACCGCGAAGACATGGCCGCCGCATCAGGTGGGTTTCTGTTCGTCAACGGATTGGGTGCGATTGCCGGTCCTTTGGTTGTCGGCTTCATGATGGACAGCATTGGTGACAACGGGTTCTGGCTGTTCACTGCGTCATTGATGTTCGCCATCGGCGGATACGGGATTTACCGGTCGACCAAACGCAGCCGCGACGACTGGGAAGAGGAACAGGGCACCTACGTGCCGGTCTCAGCTGCGTCTTCCACTGTGGCAGTGGAACTGGCGCAAGAGGTCTATATCGAGGCCAGTGAAGAAGACGCAGAGGACCCCGCGACGCCCTGACCGTTGCCGCAGGGTCACGCCAGATGACAGGCCGAAAGATTCTGTGATGGTCTGATTGCGCCAAACCCTTGTCACTGCATGGTTTCTCTGTTTCGACTGGGACACAGTCATAAACTGTTAAGGAGTGGTGACGTGGTTGCCCCCGAAGACGTGCTGGCCTTTTGGCTGGATGAATGCAGCCCGGAAGACTGGTATCGGTCCGACCCGGCGTTCGATGCGATGATTGTCGACCGTTTCAAGGCGGCGTGGGAAGAGGCCGCCGATGGCAACTTTGGCCTGTGGTTAACCTATCCATCAGGCGCATTGGCCTATATCATCCTGACCGATCAGTTTCCGCGCAACATGTTCCGCGATGATGCGGCGGCTTTTTCCACTGACGTTCTTGCCAAGGCTGCAGCCAAAAAGGCGATTGAGCGTAACTGGGATCTGAAAATCGACGAACCGGCGCGCCAGTTTTTCTATCTGCCATTGATGCATGCCGAGAACTTGTCAGATCAGGACCGCGCCGTGCGTCTTATCCACACACGGATGACCGACGGCAACAACCGTGAACATGCCTGCGCCCATCGTGCGGTGATCCGCGACTTTGGGCGGT
>JAHDGO010000006.1 GCA_020627605.1 Yoonia sp. | reverse complement strand
GCCTCAAAGGTTCCAAATGACTTGCGGATATTTCCAAGGCTCAGCATGGCAAAAACACCTTCTGGAGGATGGGAGTGCGGGGCCGCCAATTAGACGGCCCCACAGCGCCTTATTGCGAGATCATCTCGAGGTATTTGTCAGACAGCCAGTCACCTTCGCGCAGGTGGATCTCTGTCTGCACACGGATCGGTGCTATCTCGCTGCCGACCGCGGCAAACTCCTCTGCTGTCAGATCGGTGCTTTCAACCGGCACGACCGGTGCCACACCCAGCATCCGCACCATCTGCGCCTGCACCTCTGGCTGGCTCATGTAGTTGATGAAAGCCTCGGCGGCGTCGATGTTTTCGGAATCGCGCGGGACGATCCAGAACGCATCAGAGGCGATCCCGCCTTCTTGCGGAAAGTTGGACTGCACCGGGTTGCCATCTGCCGCCGACAGGTTGGTGACATCGTGGTAGTAGAGACCCGCATTGTATTCACCGGCCTCCAGACCTTGCTGGAACTGGCCTTCGTCGCGGTACCACAGTGACACCTGCGGTTTCAGCTCGGCGATCTTGGCGATGACCTGTTCGAGACCTTCACGGGTTTCCATGATGTAGTAGCCGCCAAAGAATGTGACGGCCGTCGCCTCCATCAGGCCACTGTTGGGGGCAGAGTTCAGACCCAGTTTGCCATCCCAGTCAGTGGTCCACATCTCGGCCCAGCTGACCGGTGCGTCCGCCGCATATTCGGTGTTGGTCACAAAGGTGGTGTACCACGCCAGCGCACCGACGGCGTAGACTGTGCCGTCGTCATTGCTGCGCACATAGCCATCGCTGAGGCCGTCGATGACAGGCATGTCAGCCGCCTCCAGCGGCGCCCAGAGGCCGATGGATTGGCCGCGTGCCAGTACCTCTGCCGCCACCAGCGACAGGTCCGCCGGCGCGGTTTTGGCGCGGGCGGCATTGGTCAGCTGTGTCAGCCACGCCTGATCGGCAGGCTGCGCGATGGAGCGCACCGTGATCCCCGTTGCTTCGGTAAAGCCGGGATAGATTTCCGCCTTCAGCGTTTCTTCGAAAAAGCCGCCCCAAGAACTGACGGTGATTTCCTGCGCCGCAGCACCTTGTGCCGTACCAAGAGCCACGGCCACGGCACCTGCAAATTTCATGATTGAGTTGGTCATCTGTTTCCCCATAGGTTTAAATCCGACAAGTCGGCTCTGGGGTGTCAGAATTTTGCGTGTTTGACCGCCCTCAGCATATCCGCAAGTTTTCGCCGCAGGCAATAGCGATTGCAGTCTGCCAGATGATGGGCAATTTTACGCAATGAAATCAAATCTCTATGCATCATCAAGGGGCACGGGATGAGGCTGTCTGACATCGACCTGCGGCTTTTGCGGGTGTTCAAGGCGGTGGCTGAATCAGGGGGATTCGTCAAAGCGCAGGGGGGGCTTGGAATCAGCCAGCCCGCCATCAGCTCGCATATCGCCAACCTTGAACAGCGCCTGAATACACGCCTTTGCAACCGGGGGCCGCAGGGGTTTTCGCTGACTACGGCCGGGCAAGAGGTTCTGGACGAAACCAACCGCATTCTGGCCCAGCTGGAAGCCTACGCCCAACGGCTGGAGAATATCGGCACCCGCGCCCATCATCAGATCAGGCTGGGTGTGGTGGATTGTACCGTCACCGATCCCGCCAACCCTTTGGCGCAGGCCATGTCATACGCCAAAACGCGGCAGCCCGACGTGAAGATCCGCGTTGGCGTCTATGATTATCTTGATTGTCTGACAGAGCTGCGCAATGGCCGTCTGGACGTGGCCCTGATTGGGCTGGCCCGCGACAATGAACTACCAAAAGACCTTGAAGCCATTGCTTTGTATGAAAAAAAAGGCGGGCTTTACTGTGCGCCGACACATCCCTGTGGGCAGGCACGGGACGCCGACGCCCGTTTCGCCGCGCTGAAAGAGGCCAAGATTTCGGCCCATAGTTTCCTGTTGAACCCCATTTCGACCGCTTTGCCGGTGCAGTTGCTGGAAGAGGAGATGGACCTGTCGCAAGGCAACATCGAAGCGACTGCATATTTGTGTCTGGCGGGCACCCACGTCGGGCTGATGCCGCTGCATTTTGCCAGCAGCCTGGTCGCAAGCGGCGCGCTGATCCAACTGGATGAGGCGCGATATGAAACGGTGTCATACTTTCATGCTGTGCGGATCAAAGGCAAAGCAACAGAAGAATCGACCCAAACGCTTTGGGACTATCTATCTGGATTGAAAGTATAAATTCCTTGTATCATCCAGCCTGATGCAAGCATTGCCTATTCAGAATGGTCTTGGCCCGGCCCTTGGCGAATGGTGAAACGGCTTTGACCGGCTCCGGGGTTTCCGGAAATTTTGCGTGTTGACCAGACCAGACCCCCTGTGGATGCAGCGGGTCCATTTGTGCTGCCTTGGACGGCTTTTTGCATACGATTTCAAGCTTCGCGGATTTTCCCAGAGCGACCATCAATTTGTCACATTTGGTATGTCATTAATAAAAGCCAAACAACTGTTCAGAGAATCCCCCTTTCGTGCCCTTCGATCAAACCCTTGCACAAAATCAATCGGCGTTTCGCTGTGGCTTTCTATGCCGCGACGGGTCCTTGTTGCCGTTTGACGGTACCCCGGAGACAGAGCAGAATCGTGGCTGGCAGTCCGCCAGTGTCGCACAGGCCGCTGCGGGCCTGTGGCCAGAGGCGGAACTGGTCATTCTCAATACCGCGGGACGGCAGGTGGTATGCTTTCCCGGCGTCGGCATCGTGGTGGAGGGGCGCGGTGATCTGAACCTTGGCTTGTTACGGGTCATGGCCCGGCAAAGCGCGGATCAAGGCGCACTTGATCTGGACCTTGGCCAAACCGCCGCAGAGGTCGATCTGGCCGTCTGCAACCTTGGCCAGTGGATTGCGAGGATCGAGGCCGACCGGCTGCTGGAATTGATAGCAGGTGCAAAGACGTTTGTGCTGTCGGCCCGCAAAGGGCAGTTTGGCGACATCTCCGGGGCCACGCCACAAACCATCACCGCCGCCCTGCGCACAGCTGCTGCAGATACACAGCCTGTCAAATTCCGCTATCTGGGCCTCGATGTTAGCCGCCCCGATACCATGCACCCGGCCCATGCGCTCTGCGGTGCATTGGTCGATGAAAAAGCTTGGGTTTTTGACGCAGACGGGCATCTGCAGTCCCTGCCGGTGACAGGCACATGGCCAGAGATTGCCGGGATGATCCGGTTGCATGCCCTTTTTGCAGAGTGGCGCGGTCACGCGGACGCAACACTGAAAGTGATGGGCACAGGTGGGACCGTGCTGATGCAGGCGACGGCACAGGACGGTGAGACACACCTGTCCTGCGCATAAGAAAAGACGACGTAGCGGTAATTTGTTTGAGAGTGGAAAAGTAGAATGTCGACCGACAGCTTACTAGAATTTTTAAATCAACCCAAAGCGGAAGCACCGGGCGGGTCTGACCACGCAGGTGGCCTGGTAGAAGCTGAACAGGCCCTGCGCAAGTTGGAAGCGGCCGTCGTGCCAGAGGCCGTGCCGCAGATCGGCGCGCTTTATGACCGGCTGCGGGGTTTTCGGGCGCGCGTTTCACTGATCGGGCAGGTCAAGGCAGGCAAAACCGCACTGACAAACGCCCTGCTGGGCACACCGGGATTGTTGCCATCTGACGTCAATCCATGGACCTCTGTCGTGACCTCCATGCACGTCAATGTGCCGCCGCCCCAGAACAAGCGCGCCATCTTCACCTTCTTCAGCGAGGATGACTGGACCTCTATGGTCAGTGACGGCGGTCGCATCGCCGATCTGGCCCGCAAGGCCAAATTCGACACCAAACTGGACGAGCTGACCGCACAGATCAAAGAGATGAAGACCCGGACCGAGGCGCGACTGGGCCGCAATTTCAAGATGCTGCTGGATAACCAGCATGCGTTTCATGAATACAACCATGATCTGATCAAGCGCTATGTCTGCCTTGGTGAAGAGGACATGCTGAACGAAAAGGAAGGCCGGTTTGCCGATCTGACCAAATCCGCTGATCTTTACCTGACGCACGCAGGCTACCCCTACCCCGTCACAATCGCTGACACCCCCGGCGTCAACGACCCGTTCCTGATCCGCGAGGCGGCAACGCTGGCCAGTCTGGGCTCTTCGGATATCTGTGTGGTTGTCCTCAGCGCGCATCAGGCGCTGAGCACGGTGGATATCGGGCTGATGCGCGTGCTGATGTCCTTGCAGAACCAGCGCATCGTCGTTTTCGTCAACCGCATCGACGAGCTTGAGGACCCCGACACGCAGATCAGGGAAATCGACGCCTATGTGAAAGACATCCTCGCCAAGCAGAACCTGCCCGCCGACATTCCGGTCATCTTTGGCAGTGCGCTCTGGGCAGAGGCCGCAATGGCAGAGACAACCGATATCCTGCCAGAGGATGCAAAGGCATCTCTGGAGCGTCTGATCGCATCGCGTCAGGAACGTCTTTCAGAGGACGCCGACGATCTGACCAATATCGACAGCTTGCAGGATGTGTCTGGCGTCACCGCATTGCGGGCGGCACTTGATGCGGATGTGACAACACATGTCGCCCAGCCGTTCCTGCAAGATCTGGCAGGTCGCGCAATTGAACTTGGCGAACGCTCTTCGCTTTATCTGCGGCAGACATTTCAGATGGGCGAGGTCGCGATTGCAGAAACCAATATCGACAGCGCCATCGCAACAATCAACAAACGTCAGGCCAATCTGCCACTGGTTGTTGCAGGGCATCAAAAGGCGCTGTCCGACACGCTGTCATTCGCGATTGCCTCGGCCTATCGCGATTTCATCACGGCAGAAAAACGCCTTTTGCTGCGCCATCTGGACAGTCGCGCGGCGCTGGATGACTGGGCCCCCGATACGCAGACCCTGCGGGCAGACCTGAACGCGGTGTACGGCAAGTTTTCCATTGATGCCGTCAATGTCTTTTCAGGTCTCTCGCGCGAGATCGTGACAACGGTGACCGAACAATATCGCAGCCTTCTGGGTGACAATACCGCAGTCGACGGTCTGGCAATGCCCAGCCTTGGCAACCCCGGCACCCCGGTTTCGCTGATGCGTACCTTCACCATCGACTTTGGCTCTGGTGTGGTGTCGGCCTGGCTCAAACGGCGGCTGCGCAAGGAATCCTATCTGTTGGAGTTCGAAGAACTCGTGCTGGCAGATATGCGCGACACGCTTGCCGAGATGCAGGACAAGAACCTGTCGCAATACTGCCGTCGCAGCAGCCGCACGTTTCATGAATACCTGACCAGCCATGCAGACACGCTGCGCAGTCTGGCCGAAGTGTCTGACGGTGATCGCCGCAGCGAATTGCAAAAGAAACTGGGTGTCGCAAGCGAGGTCGAAAACCGCCTTGCCGATCTGGCGACCGCCGTCGGCCTGCTTGGCGCGTATCATATGCCAACAGAACATGAAGAGGCGGCATCCTGATGATCGCCGAATCTGATGCCGCGAAGGAACAGCTGACCAGCTGGTATCAGGCCAAACCTGTTGTCGCCCTGATGGGTGAATACAGCGCCGGCAAATCCACCTTGCTGAATTTTCTTGTGGCACAGAACGTGGCACCCACGCAGGTGACGGCGACCAACCTGCCGCCAATCTGGTTGACCCGGTCCAAGAAACCCTCGTGCAAAGGCCTGCGCGGCGACGGCAAACTGGTTGACGTTGACCTGACAAAGGACACCAGCCATCTGCGCGACGAATTTCTGGTGCTGCGCATTGGTGTGAATGCACCGCAACTGGATGCGCATGACATTATCGACACACCAGGCATTTCGGACCCCAATCTGGCGAAAGGCGCATTGCGGTTTCTGGCGAAATATCTGGATTTCGTGATCTGGTGTTCCGCGATCAATCAGGCCTGGCGGCAGACTGAAAAAGCCGCCTGGCTGAAACTTTCAAAAGCCGTGCGTGACGAAAGCATTCTTGTGCTGACCCGCGCTGACAAATTGCGCCCCGATGATGTTGATAAGGTGGTGCGCCGGGTCCGGCAGGAAACCACCGATCTTTTCGCCGATGTGCTGCCGCTGCAAACGCCAAAAGCGATCGCCGTCGCCCAAAAAGACCGCGTCGCAGATGCCGAAGGAGCCTGGGCGCAATCCGGTGCGCTGGCGCTGATGACGGCACTGGAACGCGCGCTTGAAACAGCCACGAAAAAATGCGCATCGCGTCAGGAAAAACAGACGCCAATCCCCGCGAAATCCACCGGTTCTGAGGCAAAGACATCAGCCTCTGGCCAGTTGACCGAAAAATCGCGTAACTTTATGATAAAAATCATAAATTTGACACAAAATGACCGTCTGAAAGGGCGATTGCAGGCGCTAATAGAGGCGACAAAGGCATGTGAGGAGGACGGGTCAAAACAGCGCGGAAATCTGGCGGCTTGTTTTGATCTTTTGGATGAAACCGAACGCGATCCAGACCGGATCGTTGCGCAGGTCGAAGCCGAATTTGCGGTCTTGTCACAGCAGGAATGGGTGCATCTGGATGTGCCTGATCTTGTGACCTGCGAACAAACAGTTGGCCCATGAAATTGGCCAGTAAGAATAGCAAAGTTAGGAGTTAACAATGGCAAAAACTGACATCTCTGCCCTCAGCGGCATCACCGGTTTCATCGGCGCCTGCATGGTCGACAGCGAAACCGGCTTGATGATGGCCTCCGAAGGCGGCGACGGCAAGCTTGACCTCGAAGCCGCAGGTGCGGCCAACACTGAAGTTGTGAAAGCCAAGCTGGCCGCAATCGAAATGCTGGGTCTTGACGACAGCATCGACGACATCCTGATCACGCTGGGCAAGCAGTTCCACCTGATCCGCCCACTGGAAAAGACACCAACCGTGTTCCTTTATGTCGCATTGGACAAAAAGTCTGCCAACCTGGGCATGGCACGCGTTCAGGTGAAAAAGGTCGAGCAGACCGTTCAGCTGTAAGGCTGATCAAACATTGCATACTGGCCTGTGCCGCCTTCAACAAAGGTGGCGCAGGCCCACCCGCAGGCTGCGTTGCTTGTGTAAAAAGGCCACTCTCCAACAGGGAACGGCGGTATGGCATCACGCTGGCCGCAATCCCAGAATTGCCCGGGTTTGCGCAATTGTCGCAACCGGGCGTTCGTATTTCTCGCACAGCGCTGCCGCCCGCGCGATCAGCGCGGCGTTTGACGGGGCCAGCCTGTCGCGATCAAGGCGGATATTATCCTCCAACCCGGCGCGTGTGTGCCCCCCGGCAGCAATCGCCCATTCGTTCACATCCAGTTGCGCCGCGCCAACACCGGCGGCACACCACTGCGCGTCTGGTGCGCGCTGCTGCATGGTTTTGACATAGAAATCAAAGACATCACGGTCCGCAGGTATCGCGTTCCTGACACCCATGACGAATTGAACATAAAGCCTGCCATGTAGCTTTCCCGCTGCCGACATCGCGATGGCGTGCAGGATATGTGACAGATCAAAGGCCTCGATCTCGGGCGTGATGTGATAGCGCTGCATCTCTGCGGCGAGCCATGCCACCAGATCTGGCGGGTTCTCATAGACCCGCGTCGGAAAGTTGTTAGAGCCTACGGAAAGTGATGCCATGTCGGGCCGCAGGGGCAACATGCCGCCACGTTCCGCCCCGCTGCCAGATCGCCCGCCAGTGGAAAACTGGATCACCACGCCGGGGCAGTGCTTTTGCAAACCTTCTTGCAACAGGGCAAAGCGGTCAGGATCAGAGGACGGCGTTTCGTCATCATTGCGGACATGTGCGTGAATGATGCTGGCACCTGCCTCTACCGCCGCATGGCTGCTTTCGATCTGCTCTGTCACGGTGGTGGGCAGGGCTGGATTGTGCGCCTTGCGCGGAACCGATCCCGTGATCGCGCAGCACAGGATGCATGGCGTGCCAGCTACATCAGCCATGACACCCACCCGGCCGGGCGCATAGCCCATCATGATCGTCGGTACCCGGCATCCCGTGTCAGCCTCCGCTTTGTCTTGGGGCACAGTGTTTAATCTGCCGCTGTGGATGTCCAGTGCGCCGCGCCGAAAGCGGCGGCACAATCGCGGCTAGGTGTGGCATCACCCCGCGCGAGCGTTTATGGTGGAGGATGTTGACCGCTTGTCGCTTGACTTGGCCATCTGCCAAGCCCAACAGAGCGGACAAATTCCTGCGCGTGCAGATGCTTGCGCGCCATAAGTGAGGACACCATGGACGAGCTCAGCACACACCCGCACCGGCGGTTCAATCCACTCAAAAACGAATGGGTGCTTGTCTCTCCGCATCGCAACAAGCGGCCGTGGCAGGGCAAATCCGAGACGGTGACAGCCGACAACAAGCCCGCCCATGACCCGAAATGCTATCTTTGTGCTGGCAACACCCGCGTCAACGGGACGGTCAATCCCGACTATCGCGGGCCCTATATCTTTCCGAACGATTTTCCCGCCCTGCTGACAGAGCGCGGCCCCGCAAGTGACAGCGATGCCGGTCTTCTGCGGTCAGAACCCGTATCTGGCACCGCCAAGGTCATCTGCTTTTCCGAACGCCATGACCTGACCTTGCCAGAGATGGATGTCGCAAACATCCGTCAGGTGGTTGATCTCTGGGCCGCCCAAACGGCAGAGCTGGGTGCGACCCATCAGCATGTCGCCATCTTTGAGAACAAGGGCGAGGTGATGGGCTGTTCCAACCCGCATCCGCACGGGCAGATCTGGGCCTCTGATTTTCTGCCGAATGAGATTGCGACCGAGGATGCAGCGCAACAGGCGCATCTGGCAGCAACGGGCACCAACCTGCTGGTCAGCTATGCGGCACTTGAGGCCGCCGACGGTGCCAGAACCGTTGTCGAGAATGATGACTGGATCGCCGTTGTGCCATTCTGGGCCGTCTGGCCCTTTGAGACGCTTCTGCTGCCCAAACGCCATGTGTTGCGTCTGCCAGATCTGTCAGAGCAGGAGCGCACGTCGCTTGCCGACATCATCAAGGCGCTCTGCACGCGGTATGACAATCTGTTTGAGACAGAGTTTCCCTACTCGATGGGCTGGCACGGCGCGCCCTTTAACGGCGACGGCAACGCGCATTGGCAGTTGCATGCGCATTTCTATCCGCCGCTCCTGCGCTCTGCCACGGTCAAGAAATTCATGGTGGGCTATGAAATGCTGGCAGAATCGCAACGCGACCTGACAGCCGAGACCGCCGCCGAGCAGCTGCGCGCACAAAGTGCGACCCATTACAAAGACGCCAGAAAGGACGCATAAAGATGTCCAGTGACACCCTTTGCCAAGATGCCGAAGCCGCCTATGCGGCCACGTTTTCCGAACCTGCGGCGCAGAGCGCCTTTGCCCCTGGTCGCGTGAACCTGCTGGGCGAACACACTGACTATAACGGTGGGTTTGTCCTGCCGATGCCGTTGTCACTGGGCACGGCCATCGCCATTGGGCGCGGCGGTCCAGCTGGCGAGGTCGCCATCGCGAGCTCTGCATTTGAAGGGGTCGCGACACGCCGTTTCGATGAAGGCCCGACCGACCACTGGAGCGACTACGTCCTTGGCACGTTGAAATTTCTGCTGGCAGATCAAACGCTTGATACCGGTCTTCGGATCATGGCGGCGACGAACCTGCCGGTTGGGTCGGGCTTGTCCAGCTCTGCCGCACTGGAGATCGGCGCGATGCGCGCTGCGTCGGCACTGTTCGGGTTGTCGGTGACACCAACCGATATGGCCATCATCGCCCGCAAGGCCGAGAATGAGTTCATGGGCGTGCCCTGCGGTATCATGGATCAGTTTTCTGTCTCTGTCGGCTCGCCGGGTTCGGCGCTGTACCTCAATCCCCGTACGCTGGATTCCACCGCCGCCCCTCTACCGGAGAGCCACCATTTTGTCGTTGTCCATTCCGGTGTTGGTCACAAGCTCAGCGAAGGCGGATATGAACAGCGCGTCGCGGAATGCAACGCGGCCTGTGCGGCCCTTGGGGTTGAGATGCTCAGCGATCTGGGCGTTGGCGATCTGCCAGCGATCAATGCGTTGCCCGCCCCACTGGACGGACGGGCGCGGCACATTGTGACGGAAAACGCCCGCGTCGTTGCCGCGATCGACGCGCTGAAATCGGGTGACAGCACGGCCTTCGCCAGACTGATGAATGAAAGTCATGCCTCGCAACGCGATGATTATGCCGTGTCACTGCCAGAGATCGACGCATTGGTCGCCGGCGCTCTGGAGGAGGGTGCCGATGGCGCACGGCTGACCGGTGGCGGGTTTGGCGGATCTGTCGTGGCCTTTGTCAAGAAACCACTTGTGACAGACTGGTGCGCGGCGCTGGAGGCGCGGTTCCCGAAGGCGCGCGTTCTGGCGGTCACCTAGACTGCGCCGCTGGGTGGGGGATCAAGGCGGAAAACGTCTGCCGCGTCGGCCCGGACCCTACATGATCGGGCGTTCAGGCACGTCGATGTCATCTAGCAACGCGATGTCGGCCAATGCCTGAATATCGCTGATGCTTAGCACGCCATCCGACCAATGGGCCAACTGCCGGCCTTTGAGGCTGGCCAGGGTTTTGTTTGTGTGCACCAGTGACAGCCCCAGAGCATCCGCCAGATCCTGCTGGCGGTAGGGGAAGGGCATCTGCTGATTACTGACAAGGCCAAGCGCCTCACCTCGTTGGTAAACCTTGGTCAATGCCCAGGCCACCGACTGCAGGGCGTCTCGCTGTCCAAGGGTGGCAAGGGCCCCACCCAGAAAATGCTCTTCAACGGCAGCCAGCCACGTAATTGCATAAGCGCGCTTGGGATTATCCTTGAAGAAGTTCCACATTGAGGACCGGTCAAACACACAGAGCGTCATCTTGGTCGTCGCTTCGACTGAGTGGCCCATCTCGCCCATCATGGCCGCCTGCAGGCCGATGAAATCACCCGGCAGGATCAGGTTCACCACCTGCCGCTTGCCGTTTTCCAAAGTCTTGTGACGCAGCCCCATGCCATGCAAGGCAGTGAAAAGTTGCGGACTGTTGGAGCCTTCCATCAGAATTGGCGCACCGGCATCCACCACAAGCTCACCAACTTTGAATTTCTGCATGACAATCACTTCTTCGCGCGTCATCGACGTGAAAAGGTTGCGTCGGCGCAATGGGCAATGTTCACATTTCGTGGCCAATTTATTGTCCTCTCCCTATGTCATAGATTAATGCAGGATCATAAGTGCGATGGTAAAGAAAGCAGTCTGAAGGGGGCTGTATGTCCAAGAATTTCATCATCATCGAACCTGATCCCATCGTTTGCATGGACCTGGAGGATATGCTCGTGCGGCAATATCCGGATGGTCAGGTGACCGCAGGATTCTCTCTGCGCGATATTGGCCCGGCGATAAACGCATATGGGCCAGACACCGCCTTCTTCATCAAAAGCGCCGTGCTTGGCGGCGATCCCGATCTTGCCCGCGTCATTCGGGCCGCCGCGACCCGCGGAAGCCTGATTGTCGTCATGGGCAAGGACAAAGACTTTGACTTTCCTGCCGCCTATGTCGAACTGCCATTCACCAGCGATATGGTTCTTGCAGCGATCAGCCCCGACACCACCCCAAAGCCCGACGAGACCACCACCTGAACACCTGCACATGCGTCCAAACTACGATCTAACTTCCCTTCTTTTTCAACGCCTTCAGGCAGCCTAACGCAGGAAATCGCGATTGGTTGCATTTGGCGTCATCATGGAACTGCGTTTCCAATCCCTCGTTCGCTCTCCGGACGCTGGCAGGCGATGGTCGCTTGCCACAGTGATGTGAAAGGAGGACAGGATGCGGGCCTATGCCATTGCTTTTTTGCTGATCGCGACCATCGCCGGCATCTTTGGCTTCGGCGGAATTGGTGATGCATCAACCGGTGTCGCACAGCTGTTGTTCTTCGTGTTCCTGACGCTTTTCGTGGCCACGGTCATCATGCGGGTGTTGGCCAACAGGTCGTGACCCGGCCGGATGAATGGCGCAGCACATAGCTGGCAAATTATCCGACAGCATTCCCTGAATATAAGAACCTGCCGTCTTCAGATGCTGCGGCTTTCATGCAAATCATGTGTCATCGCCTTGTGGCTGACCTGCCGCCCGCAGTGAAAAATTTGATCAATGTCCAATTATTTGGGAACGATGGAGGTTTGCCAAAGTTGGGCTACGTTATATGACGCAGATGACAAAAAAGGCAGCAATATCATGGCCGATGACGGCGACGCCAAAAAAGACCGGATAGATCGTTTTATCGATCAGAACCTCAAGCGGGTTTTTTCCGATCTCGAAAGCGATGAAATGCCTGATCAGATCATTGATCTGCTGGCCGTGCTGCGCGCACAAGACACCGAAATGAAAGATAAAAATGAGTGACCTTGACCCCAAGGATGAGCTGGTCACCCATTTGCCGGCGCTGCGTGCCTTTGCGCTCAGCCTGACGCGAAACCGTGCGACCGCTGATGACATGATGCAGGATGCCGTGCTGAAAGCGTGGTCAAACATGGACAAATTCCAGCCCGGCACAAACATGCGGGCCTGGCTTTTCACCATTTTGCGCAACAACTACTATTCGTCGCGTCGCAAACTTAATCGCGAGGTTGCTGACGTCGACAATGCATTTTCGGATACATTGTCCGTCAAGCCCGACCATGATGGCCGTTTGCAGATGATGGATTTCCGTGCCGCGTTTGAACAGCTTGCAGACGAACACCGCGAAGCCCTGATTTTGGTGGGCGCGTCAGGGTTTTCCTATGATGATGCGGCACAAATGTGCGGCGTCGCCACCGGCACGATGAAAAGCCGCGTCAACCGCGCCCGTGCAAAGTTGACCGAGATTTTGCAACTCGACAGTAACGATGCGTTGGAATTGACCGACGCAGCGACCGTCGCTGTCGTTGGTAGCCCCAATCTTCCGTCATGATGGGGCAGTGGTACCGGCGGCTGAATGTGCAACTTGTTGCACTGATGACCTTGGCGTTGCTGCCGCTGGGGTCCATCGCCGTGTACCAAACCAATCGCGTCGCCGCAGAAGCGGACCGCAACGTCGAAAACGCCCTTTTGGGACTTACCGAACGCGCTGCGCGGTCAGAACAGCTGCTGATTGAACGGGCCGTCGGTGCGGCGCGCCTGTTCGGGTCCATCGCACCCGATCTGCTGGACGATCCATCCACCTGCGCCCCGATCCTGTCGCGTTTCGTCGAAGGCAATCCGGAATTCAGCTTTGTTGGTGTTCTGCCGTTGACCGGTGTGGTGGAATGTTCGTCCGGGACAGAGGTCATCGATTACTCGGGCACCACCAGCTTTGACGCTGACATCGCATCCGCCGCGCCTGTGATTGACGTCAGCAGCGTCAGTACAGATAGCGGATCAGTCTTTATTGTCTCAGAGCCGTTTCAGATCTCCGGCGCTTTTGCCGGTTTTGTCAGGGTATCTGTCCCCCTCAAGCAGGTTCCTGACACAGATGAAGAGCTTGACGCCCTTGGCCTTCAATCACTGCTGACCTTCAATGATGATGGCACCATTCTGACCGCGCGGGGCGACAAGGCAGAGGCCATGCGCGAACTGCCGACAGGACTGGAACTGGCGGGTTTGTCCACGACAGAGCCGCAGACATTCCGCGCCGAAAATCAGGATGGGGTCGAACGCCGTTACAGTGTTGTCACGATCGAGGGCAGCCCCGCAGCCGTCATGGCGGTCTGGACCACGACAGACAGTGTCGCTGGTCGCTGGGCGGGGCGCGTAGCGGCGATGGTGTTCCCTGTCCTGATGTGGTTCGCCAGCATGTGCGTTGCCATGCTTGCGATGAATACGCTTGTTTTGCGCCATCTGCGGCGATTGCGGCGGAGCATGGACGAATTTGCAAACAGCCGGCAGGCCCGCTTTGAACGCACCGGTCACAGCCTGACCCCGCTGGAGATCGAGGACCTCGAAAACAATTTCCAGCGCATGAGCGAGGAAATCCTGCGCGATGAGGCCCTGCAAGAGGACGCATTGCGCGAAAAGGGCGTGCTGGTGAAGGAAATCCACCACCGGGTCAAAAACAACCTGCAACTGATCTCATCCATCATGAACATGCAGATCCGCGCGGCAGAACATGAAGAAACACGTACGATCCTGCGGCGGCTGCAGGAACGTGTCCTCAGCCTCGCCACGATCCACCGCGATCTTTATCAGTCAGAGAATGCAGGGCGCGTCGATGTCGGCAAACTCGTGGTGGAGATCGTGCAGAAATCAACCGAAATGGCGACGGCTGACGGCACCGACATCGTTGTGAATCTGGATGTTTCACCTGTCATGCTCTACCCCGATCAGGCCGTCCCGCTGTCACTGCTGCTGGCAGAAGCCTCTGCAAATGCACTGAAATTTGTGGGGCATGGGCGCAGGGACAAACCGCAGATTGACGTCACGCTGCGGCAAGAGGGCGATCTTTGCCAAGTTCGCCTGACAAACACCATTGGAGGGGACGCGCCAGAAGACAGCACCGGCCTTGGCAGCACGCTGATGAACGCCTTTGCCATGCAACTTGGCGGGCGCATCGACACGACCCAGACCGACGACAGCTACACATTGGCTATGGACTTCACCATTCAGGATTTCGCGCCAGAGGCGCGGGATTTTTGACCGAGAGTGACACATCGCGCACATTCGATGTGCTGATCACCGCCGGTCAGGCGTTCAGCCGGCTGGAACAAGAGTTCCTGTCAGCAAAACAGGAAATTCGCGCCGGTTTCCGTATCTTTGATCCCTGGACGAAACTGCGCTCTGACGCGGCGCGCCAGCATGGAACGGACTGGTTCGACCTGCTGGTGCATACGCTGAACCGCGGCGTCAAAATCTCGATGATCCTGACGGACTTCGATCCGGTGGTGCGCATGAACATGCATCTTTATGCATGGCAATGCCTACGTGCCTTTGTTGCGGCGGGCGAGGCATCAAATCATCCCGAAAACCTGTCGGTGCGTGTCGCGATGCACCCTGCCCGTGTCGGGCTGTTGCCGCGCATCGTGCTCTGGCCCCGGTCGGTAAAAGAAATCGGCGACCAGATCACCCGTATCACCGATGACCAGAACATCACGACGGAAGAGTTATTGGAAAACGCACCCCGCGTGCGGGACCTGACGAAACGCGTGGGCGGCACCCTCAGACCGCGCCGGTTCCCGCCGCCGCCGCTGGTGCCCGTCACCCACCACCAGAAACTGGCCGTCTTTGACAAGGCGCGTCTTTATATTGGCGGGTTGGATCTGAACGACCGCCGCTATGACACGCCCAAACATCAGCAGCCCGGCGAAGGGACATGGCACGATGTTCAGGTGCTTGTCAGCGGCCCCATCGCGCAAGAGGCAGACACCCATCTGCAACGTATGGAAGATGAATTTTCGGGCCGCGACACGCATCAGCCCAAAAAACTGCTGCGAACCTTGTCGGCCAAGCGCCGCATCGCCCTGCCCTATCTGTCACCGCGGGAAATGGTGCAGGAAATTGCGCAAGCCCATCGCGATGCCATCAACGCCACCGAAGAGATGTTCTATTTCGAAAGCCAGTTTTTCCGCAATGAGGCGCTGGCCCGCCATTTGGCGGAACGTGCCCGCACCGTTCCATCGCTGACCATGGTCATGATGCTGCCCGCCGCCCCGGAAGAGATCGCCTTTCAAGACAGCTGGGGCCCCGACACGAAGTTCGGCGAACACCTGCAGGCAAAATGCATCGATATCGCCCAGGACGCCTTTGGCGAGCGCATGTTCATCGGGGCACCGGCCCAGCCGCGCCGCCATGACACTGACGGGCGCGACACGCATTTTGGCGCGCCCATCATCTACCTGCATGCAAAAGTGTCTCTTTTTGACGATCACACCGGCATTATCTCTTCGGCCAATCTGAACGGGCGCAGTCTGCGTTGGGACACAGAGGCCGGGGTGAAAACCGAGACACTGGAAGAGGTCGCACAGATCAAGCAGAAATGCTTTGCCCATTGGCTGGTTGATGACGCCGGGTCAGAGTTTTTTGATAACCACACAGCCTGCCAGGCCTGGGCGCAACGCGCTGCATCCAATGCCCGCGCAAAGCCAGAAGATCGGAAAGGGTTTGTGCTGCCCTATCTGGCAGAGGCTGGTCGCAAGGATGCTCAGCCCTTGCCGGGCGTGCCTGCCGAAATGGCCTGAGCACCAGTTGCCCCTTTGAACACCGTGATCGTCCAGATCAGCAGCGGAATTGCGATAATCCCGCCAATCGGCCCCCATAGCCACAGCCAGAAAACCAGTGACAGGAACACCAGCAGAGGGTTCACCGACAGGCTTCTGCCGACCAACGTGGGCGTGACGAACTGCGCCTCGGTCGCGTTCATCGCGATGTAAAGGGCGGGCGGCAGAAAACTTGTCGCCCCCTCAAAGACGACAATCCCGGTGACCGTCAACATGGCAATCAGAAGCGCGGGCCCAAGATACAGCACAAAGTTCAGCACAAAGGCCAAGAGGCCCCAGACAATGGGTGACGGCATCCCGATCAGGTGCATGGCCACGGCCACCAGCGCGCCAAAGCTGAGGTTGATGGCAGAGATCGTTAGAACGTAAAGCGAGACCTGCTTGGCCGCGCGGGCCAGATCAGACTGCGTCAATGGCTTGATAGAACGGCTCAACCAATCATAGACGGCATTTCTGGCCAGCAGAAAGAAATAGAGTGTGCCGGTGAAGATCAGGAACTGGGCCAGAAACTGCGGCGCATAGAACAACGCATCGGTCAGCGTGGGCAACTTCATGGCATCATCTTCACCACCCTCGCCAGCGCCGCTGCCGGCACCGTCCGGTTCAATTGCTGCGGCCACTTCCTCTGAAATGCGTTCCAGTCCCTGCAGGACGCGGCGCAATTCATTGACGGTTTCACGCAATTCCGCCCTGATGACCGGCCCCTGTTGAATGGCCTGTGAAATGTAGGGTTCCAGCAGCAACACAAGCAGAAAGAGCGCGGCAACAGCCAGCAGCACGGACAAGAAAGCCGCAACAGCCGCAGGCACGCGCAGCTTGTCCCAAAGATCGGAAAGCGGGGTCATGACGACACCCAACAGGAACGCCGACACGACAGGGGCCAGCAGATCGCGGGCCTGATGCAGGGCGACCAGACTGACAATGACTGTCAGTACAAGCAGACACCCTGACTGAACGGTGAGACGCATGTGATGATCCTTCACCCGACAACGCGCAGGATGGCGCCCGGTTCCGTGGCTATGGAACGATTTGTCATCAACCACGTTGATCTTTCAAGCAATGAAAAGGAGAAAGCCTTGTCCGCTTCGGAAACAAATATTGAAAAGCAAGCAAAACGCCATCGTGGCCCGATGTATGGCATCGCCGTGTCATTGATCTGGGCCGCCGTGCTTTTTGTCGGCTTCCTGATCTGGACGGCTTACCAGTCTGACAACCCAACCGCCGTCAGCCCGGCAGAGGCCGCCGCAGACAACTAAGAGCCGAAGGGCGCCCATCGCGGCGCCCTTTGCCATTCAATGAACACTTTAGAGCAGCCATAGAATAACGCCGGCCGCGACCGCACCAACGGTCAGCGAGGCCGCAACATAGACCATCCCCATATGTGATTGTGCGTTGGTATCGTGGGCATCAATACGCTTTTGAGCCTGATAGCTACGCCGCGTGGCAGATCCAAAGATAATCACCGCTGTCAGAATGAACAGCTCTGCCACAGCCTTGGCGATCAGCGGATGTTCTGTTGATCCAAATACAGCCTTGAGGCCCAGCGCCACACCGACACAGGCCATACCCGTTCGCATCCACGACGCAAACGTGCGCTCATTGGCCAGAAGGGTCCGATCTTCGGCCCAATCGGTCCGCTGTTCGGCTGATGTGCTTTTGGCGTTATCTGACTGCGACATGGGGCATCATCGCACAAAAAAACTGGCGCGCCAGAAGTGACGCGCCAGTTTTTGTTAATGTTGTCTGGTTACGCCGTGACCGCGCCACCACGTGGACCAGCGATCAGCCAGATGATAAAGCCGATGACCGGCAGTACCAGAACCAGCAGTGTCCACAGCACCTTGCTGCCCGTCGAGGCAGAAGAGCCGATGATTGAGACAATGGCCCAGATGTTCAGGGCCAGAATGATCAATCCACCAATACCTGCATATTCCATAATAACTTCCTCCGTTTCACGGTTGCTTGGTTTAACAATGCGTAACCCCCGCAAAAGGTTCCCCACCATTTGCATCAGGGTGCTTTGGCCTAAGTTGCACTCCTGCAGCCACAGACCTAGCGTGGCGGGATCGCTGAGAAGGGTGGGAATTTGGCTAACAAAACACGTTTGGGCCTCGGGAAACGAGCTTACATCCTCAAACTGGTACAGGATATTCGCGCCAGTTATTGGTTTCTGCCGAGTGTGCTGGTCTTTGCGGGGCTTGGGCTTGCTGGGGTGATGGGCTGGATCGACACACATGCCGACGACCTGCCGCTTGGGCTGCCGGACACATTTGTCGACACGCAGGCAGATGGCGCCCGGGCGACCCTATCTGTCATTGCGCAGTCAATCATTGGCGTCACTGGTGTGATGTTTTCCATGACCTTGGTCGCCGTGTCCTTTGCTGCCGGCAATTTCGGTCCACGCCTGATCGGCAACTTCATGCGGGACCGCGGCAATCAGTGGAGCCTCGGCATCCTGATCGCGACCTTTGTCTACGCATTGGTTGTATTGCGCACGGTTCAGGACGGCATCGATGATGGGGTGGCGCAATACGTCCCGCAGTACTCGCTGATCATGGCCGTGTTTCTGTCGCTGGTCTGTGTCTTCACGCTGATCTATTTCATCCACCATGTGCCAGAGACCATCAACGTCACTCGCATTGCCGCAGGTATCGGCCTGACGCTTGAGGATCAGATCCGCACCCTGATTGACGACCGCGACAGCGACAGCCCGCAAGAGGGGCCCACCGCCTTACCTGATCGCAGACCGGACAGCGTGATCGCGGCGGACACAACCGGCTATATCCAGACCATCAATTTCACCCTTCTGGAAAAGCTGGCAGAGGATAACAACTGGTTCGTCACACTAGAGGCCGCCGTCGGCGACTTCCTGACATCTACAACAGAGGTGTTTCACGTTTGGTCCGATGATCCGCTGTCAGACGACGATCAAACAGCGCTTTCTGCCTGCTATGCGGTCGGGATCAGCAAGACAGAAAACCAGAACCCCACATTTCTGGGCGCACAGCTGGTAGAGATGGTGGCCCGCGCGCTGTCCCCCGGCGTCAATGACCCCTACACCGCGATTGACTGCCTGAACCGCATGGCCGCGGGCCTGACTGTGGCCAGCACCTATAAGAAGGGGTTGCAGGCCCCCGACATGCCCCGCGTCAGGTTCGATCACCTGACGTTCAAGTCACTCTTCGCCGCTACTTTCCCGCTTTGCCGCCAATACATCAGGCCCGATGCCATGGTGCTGGCGCATGCCAAAACGTTGCTGACCAACCTTGCCGAGGTCGCACAACCTGACGAAAGACCCCTCATCGAAGAAGAACTGGAAAAACTCACCCCCGCGGACTGAGGAACGAAAGCCCGCCATCGACGTTCGTCCCAAACAACATGACGGAGGGGCACATGGCCTATCAAAAAGGCGACAAAGTGGAATGGGACTGGGGCAACGGCACCGCCAAGGGCGAGGTGACCGACACCCATACCAGCACGATCACACGCACCATCAAGGGATCAGAGGTGAAGCGCAAAGGCTCTGACGATGATCCGGCACTGGACATCGAACAGGATGACGGGGACCGCGTGCTGAAACTCGCATCAGAGGTGCGCAAGGCGTGACGCCCGCCGGGCTGATCTATTTCCCGGACACAGAGCCGGGGTTCAGCCGCCAACGGCGCGGGCGTGGCTTTTCCTATCTGGATGCATCGGGCGCCTTGATCACTGATCAGGCCGAACGCAAGCGTTTGGCCGCCTTGGCCGTCCCGCCAGCCTATGAGGACGTCTGGATGTGTCCGGTTGAGAACGGCCACCTTCTGGCCACTGGCCGCGACGACCGGGGGCGCAAACAGTACCTCTATCACCCTGACTGGACGGCCTTCCGTGCCCGGACAAAATACGATGATCTGCCAGCCTTTGGCCACGCCTTACCCCGCATCAGACGCCGGGTGGAGGCGGATTTGAAAGAGGACGCTGGCGAGCGTGACTTTGCCCTCGCCGCCGCTGTCACATTGATTGACCGCACCGCGCTGCGCGTGGGCAACCCGCAATACGTCGCCGAAAACGGCAGCTATGGCGCGCTGACCCTGCGCAACAAGCATATCAGCATGTCCGGCAGCGAAATTGCCCTGCGCTATCAGGCCAAGGGCGGTCAGAAAATCCGGCGCAAGGTGACAGATGCCAAGCTGGCCCGCATCCTTGACAAGATCAGCGATCTGCCCGGTGCCACCCTGTTGTCCTGGATCGATGATGATGACCAACCACAGGCCCTGAGCTCTGATGCGCTGAACGCCTATCTGGCGGATGCGGCCGGGGTCGATGGGGTCACTGCCAAGACCTTTCGCACATGGGCCGGGACCTGCGCGGCC
>JAHDGO010000398.1 GCA_020627605.1 Yoonia sp. | reverse complement strand
GCGCGGCACGCTTACCAGCCAGTCATCTCCGGGGATGTCGGGAAAGCCCTGAAAATTGACGAGGTTGGCGAATTTTTCGCGGCAGGTGTCGGCGCGTTTGTCGCAACCTGCGGTCAGACGCAGAACATCACCAATGGCCAAAGGGTGCGGCAGCGGTGCCCAGAGCGCGATCTGCCGCAGGCCGCCAGACGACACATCAGAGCGGATCGCCCCGCGCAAGCCAGCCGCGTCACCGCTTTGCACCTCCAGCAGGCCATGTGTAAACCAACCATCAGCGAAACCCCCGCTGTCAGGCAGGCGAAAGTGCTGCCTGTCCGTCGTCTCACCCAGTGCAAAGGTCGTCTGAAAGGCCGGATCACTGACGTTAAACCCGCAGGCCGCATCACCCAGGATCGCGCTGCATGTCTTCAGGTACGACCGCCCATGCGGATGGTTCAGCGCCTCTGTTAGCCCCAGCAGTTCGGCCTGAAACCCACCTGCAGCGCGTGTAATCTCGCCCATCGTGCCGCGGAAGCGGATTTGCCGCGCGCTGACGTCATCCCAGCAGACCTGCCAGACGGTGACCCCCGCACGGTCATAGCGGCCAGCGGCAATATCAGCCTCTGTAATCGCATCTGACGACAACACGCCCAGCGCCTCTGTGTTGTTGACAGACAGGCCCGATGTGCTGGCCAATGCCCGCGCGCTAAGGCCGGATGAAGGGGTAAAGCTGATCCCCTCAAACGCCAGCGGCCTGTCGTGGTCGGTGAACCCCAGTTGCTGCCCGTCTGTGCGGGTCACGCACCAGCATTGGCAAACATGGGTCGCCCCGGTCTGCAAATGGGCATGCAGTTCTGCACTGCTCATAACCGGATCTCCACGACGGGCACATTGGGCACCTCGCCTGCCTGAAAGCTGGACACGGATGTCATGATCGCATCGGTGTCAAAGCGGACCGGCACGTCGAATTCATAACCAGCACGCACCTGCGCCCCGTGGTCCGGCGGATCAACAAAGCGCAGGACGCCGGTTGTGGTGTCCAGCGTGTAATCGACACCGTCGCGCTGCAACACACCGCTGATTGCCACGCGGACAGAGCCGGGCACCGGTTTGGTGATCGGGCGGGCATAGGTGGTCTCACCCGACCGGTAGGTCTTGATCAGCGGATACTCGGTCGTCACATCGTCGCCGGTGCCGATCAGCTGATCACCCGGTTCAACCGCACAGGACGGCTTGCAGGACAGATAATCGGCCCAATCCTTCCAGCGAAAGCCGATCAACTGCCCCTGGCGCGCCTCGAAAAAGGCAATCAGGGTCTCGATATCGTCAAGCGAGCGCAGCCCCATCCCTGCGTCATAGCGGCGCCGTGCATGGGCCCAGGGGGTGTTGCGTTCCTCAAACCCGTTGGCAAGGGTCACGATCTCTGTGCGGCGTTCAGGGCCGCCCAGCGCCCCAAAGCTGAGAGAGGCGGGAAATCTTACGTCGTGAAAGGTCATTGGCTGCTCCTACCGGTGGCGCTGGCTGCGGCCCAGCGCGCGGGCCATCTGGGTTGCGATCTGGGATTGGCTGCGCTGGAACCCCTGCACATCGGGTGTGGCGATGGTCATGTTCACAGTGACGGCAGCCGCCCCGCCGGCCTGCACACCCAGCCGCCCATCAGCGCCACGTGCCAGCGGCATGATCGCCTCTGGCCCCGCCTCGCCCATCAAGCCGGTGCCACCCCGCATCGGAAAGTTGACCGGCCCGCTGACGACACCACCCTTGGCAAAGGGCATCACCCTGCCCTGACTGAACGGGGCACCATCAGCAAAGGGCATCATCCCCGCGACAAGGCCGTTCACGCCATCCGCCAGCAACCCGCCAAAGTGGTTGGTCACCGGGTTGATGGCCGCGGCATAGGCCGTGTTGGCCATGCTTTGCGCCAGCCCGGACAGCACATCCGACAGTTTCGCCCCATCCAGCACCAGACTGTCAAAGGCACTGCGCAGGCCACGCGAAAACCCGCGGTCAAGATTGCCCAGATCACGGGCCGTTTCGGCCAGCGCCCCCTGCGTCTGGCGCAGCTGATCCGAAAAAGCCGCCGTCATCGCTGCAGTGTCGCCCATGGTTTGTTCGAGCGCCGCGACATCGCTTTCCAACGCTTCCAGTTTGTCGATCTCATCCATCTTGGTTGTCCTTCAGGTCATCGGGAAAGGCTTGCAGCAAGGCATCCAGCCCATCGCGGGTCAGCGGCATGGCGGCACCGGCGCTGCCCAGCATCAGTTGCAGCTCTACCGGGGTCAGGGCCCAGAACTCTGCCGGGCACAGGCGCAGTCCCTGCAGCCCCGCGCGCATCAGTCCGGGCCAGTCCAGACTGCTCATGTCGGTGGGG